>CALXJG010000038.1 GCA_944388565.1 uncultured Clostridia bacterium | reverse complement strand
ATATGCTTCGAACTCAAGGTTTTCATTCCTATGTGTGCCTTTGAGCGAAGCGAGAAAGGAATGAAATTTAATATGAAGAAAAATGAAAAGGTGTTTTGGATCGTTACAATATTAATTTTAATAGTATTAAGTATTATGACTATCTCATATTTTAGAGGCCCAAAAAGACTAGAAATTGAAAATAAAGATAATGGTATAGTAGATTGGGATAATGTTGATTCTGTAAATTAATTAAAAAGTTATATTTTAAAAAATCCCCTGTATTTTGTTAATACAAGGGATTTTATTATATACAATTTAAAAGAATTCATTTAGAAATAGCATTCTTTACTTGTTCTATATCAGCTTCACCAGCTGGTGCAGCAGGAACATAATAACCTTTCGATTTACTTATTAGATATATTTTCCATTGTAAATCTTCTAGTTTATTTCTAGTAGTTACTATTTCATCTCTAAAATTTTTGTTATTTGCTTGCTCTATAGCATATCCACATAATTTGATAAGTGAATTAATAGAAGAAAGTACGTCATTTATTGCAACTTTTTCAGTCATTTAAAACACCTCCTAAAGTAAGTTACTAAGTTCTGTTTTAAGAGATGTACATTCTGTACAAATCTCATCTAGAACATCTGTAACTTGTGTATCTTGAGTTAAAGTCTTGTAGTATGCGATTTTCTCGCAGAAATTTGAAGAGTGACCGTATAAATGTCTAATATTTTGTATCTCAATCTGATTTAAACTATCCATAAAAAACCTCCTTTTAAATCATACATTATTATTATTTACAAAAAAAGTATATATATGCATTAAAACCATTTCAAATTTTTGACAAAGAAATATTTAATTTAAATGTTATTTAATACTAGGTTTAGCTATAAGTGAAGCTAAGAAACCAAATACTACTGCAGATGCTATACCTGCTGCTGTAGCCTTAACACCACCTATAAATATACCTAAAAATCCAATTGCATCTACTTCTTTTATAACACCATTTGCAAGACAATAACCAAATCCAGAAATAGGAACTGTTGCACCAGCACCACCAAATTCTACAATTGGTCCATATATTCCTATAGCTGTAAGTATAGTACCAAGAGTAACAAAGATTACTAGTATTCTTGCAGGTGTTAGTTTTGTTTTATCTATTAATATTTGACCAATAGAACAAATTATACCACCAGTTAAAAAAACTTTTAAATACATAATAAAAATATCCATAGTTACACCTCGTTTTCTATAGCTACTGCATGTGCTATTGATGGAATGGTTTCACCTTGTTGACAAGCAAGTGGACTCATAAGTGCACCTGTTGCTACAATTAGAACTTTATTCATTTTTTTAGTTTTTAATTGCTCAAAAAAGTAACTTGAAAAAACACTTGCCATACATCCACATCCACTACCGCCACATTTTACATCTTGTTTTTCTATATCATATATCATAGCACCACAATCATAATGATTAGAGGAAATATCAACGCCTTCTTTTTTAAACAAATCAACAAGTACTTCAGAACCTAGTGTACCAAGATCCCCAGTTATTATAGCGTCATAATAATCCGCTCTTCTGCTAGTATCTGTAAGATGTGTAGCAATAGTATTAAAAGCTGCTGGAGCCATAGCTGCTCCCATATTTGCTATGTCTGTTATACCCATATCAACTATTTTACCAGGTGTAATACAAGTTATATATGGACTTTGAATAGAGATATCTTTAGGTACAACAATTGCTGCACCGCTACCAGTAACTGTACATTGTGCAGTTGAACTCATTTGATTACCATGTTCAAGTGGCATTCTAAATTGTCGTTCAGCACTACAAAAATGAGAAGAAGTTGCTGCAACAGTTTTAGTAGCATATCCTGCATCAACAAATAAACTAGCTAGCATTAAAGATTCACAAAAGGTAGAACAAGCACCATATAATCCAAAAAAAGGAATATTTAAATCTCTTATACAGTAACCAGATGAAATACATTGATTAAGAAGGTCACCAGCAAATATATAATCTATATTTGAATTATCTGTTGGAACTTTACTTAATAAATTATTTATACATGTTTTCATAAGTTTACTTTCTGCTTTTTCAAAACTTTTTTCTCCAAAAAATATATCATCTGTGTGTGCTTCAAAGTACATAGCAAGAGGACCTTGCATCTCCTTTGGACCTACTATACTAGATGTATTTAAAAGTTTCGGAGTATTTTCAAATTTTATACTTTGTTTCCCTAATTTCATATAAGCCTCCTACATAAATAATTTAATAATCCAATATACAAAACCTACAATAACAGAGGTTGTGATACCATATACTAGTACAGGGCCTGCAACTTTAAACATATTAGCTCCAAGTCCTAAAAT
This sequence comes from uncultured Clostridia bacterium, assembly GCA_944388565.1. Taxonomy (GTDB): domain Bacteria; phylum Bacillota; class Clostridia; order TANB77; family CAG-465; genus CAG-465. The sequence continues at coordinate 10,900 of CALXJG010000038.1, read as the reverse complement.
ATAACCTTCGGTTTTAAATTCTATTGCTGGTGAAACTATAGAATTAGAAAATCCAGTTATTGGTACAATTGAACCAGCACCAGCAACTTTACCAATTTTTGCGTATAGATTTATTGCTGTTAAAAAAGCACCGAGGAATATTAATACAATTGTAGTTATACATGTGGCATCTTGTTTTTGTACACCATAATGCATTGCTATATCAGAGATAACTTGCCCAATAGAACAAATTATACCACCAACTAAAAAAGCCATAAATATATTTTTTCCTAAGTTACTTTTCTTAGCTTTGCTATCTACAAAATCAGAATATTCTTGATTTGACATATTTACATTTGAATTCATTAAAATCACCTATTTTTATTATTTCACAAAAATTATTAACTATACTTTAACTTAAAATATTGACAAATAACCAAAAAAGTAATATAATAATTATGTAATTTAAGTTTATTTTGAAAGATGTTTATTAACGTATTTGTTTTTTTGAGTTTATGTGATTTTAGTTTTTTTGTTTTACTATTCATTATTATATATAATTATTTTTTGAGTACGAGTTTGCTCTTTGGCAACATAACCTTCCTAAATCACGGAGAAAGTAGCTGGATTTTTTCAGCTACTTTTTCCTGTTATAACGAGATTTAATTATATAACTTTAAGTTAAATAACATGCTTTTAATCATTTTTTATTAATATTTTAAAAACAGATTTACATACATATAAATTTTAGTTATATACTTGAAAATGTATTTAAATTTTGATATAATAGCAACAAAATGATGTAGTGGAGGTAGTATTAGATGGAGAACGAGAAGAAATTTGGCAATGAAATGTTTGGATATGATAAAAGAGAAGTAGAAGATTATATAAAAGCATTAAAAGCCGATTATGAAAGTAGAATACAAGCTGAACGTTCAGACGCAAATAGAGTTGCAAATGAGCTTACAATAGTAAAGAAAAAGCTTGAAAGATATGAAGTAGACTATGTGCAAAAACAAGAAAAAGTTGCTAATGCATTGATTACAGCAGAAGATCAAGCAAAGAAAATTATAGAGACATCAAGAGCAGAAGCTCTTCAAGAAAAAGAAAGAATAGAGCAATTAATAGAGATGGAAAAAGAAAAACTTTTAGATATGAAAAAAGAGGTAATCGATTTAAAAGAAAAAACTGTCAGATTATTAGATAAGTATAGTCAGGAAATGAATAATTTATTAGATTAGTAATATATTAAAACCAACCATAATAAAATAAAACAAAAGGAGAATGTTTTATGAAAATTATGGTTGCTTTTTTGGGCAAAAACAAACAAAAGAAAAAAATAAATAGTCTTGCAAAAGAAATAAAACAAGGGCATTCTATAGAAAGATTTTTAAATAACCAAAATGTAAAGAGTCCTAAATCAAAGTTAAATTTAAAAAGTAATAATATTGTTTCAAGACAGACAATATCAAATATTAGTAATATATTTAGTAAAAATAGATATAATAACAAAGAAAATCATTATAACCTTAGCAGTGAAGAAAAAGTAATTGATTTTAAGTTAAAATATATAATTGTAGGAAGTTTTTTTTCAGTTATATTATTTGCTTTAGTTACAAAATTAGGGTTTACCAATTATTTATTAAGGTTTTCAACTAATTTTAGACAAGCAGAAGAAAATGATTTAGAAATTGCAGATTTAATTTCTGTGTATAATATGTATAATCAAGGAAATTATATATTTGAAAAAGTAGAAAAGCAAGAAATACAAAAAGCAGAGAAACCATCTACTGAAATAGAAATAATAGATAGTCTTGCAAAAGAAGCAGAGACTATGGATGTGTTTGGTAAAAAAGACGTAACAGTAACTGTAACAGATGAGACAAGTACATTGCAAAGAGTAAATGTTGATACTTTTAAAGTACTTAATTATTCTGGAAAGAGAAATATAGATTTTGCTTCACTTTTAAATTCAGATATAGTACTAACTAAAAAAAGTGATAAAATTTTGTTATACAATACACATACATCAGAATCATATAGTAATAGTGAAAAATATAAATTTGAATATACTGGTACAATGAGAACAACAGATGCAAATTATAACATGCTAGTTATTGCAAAAGAACTTTCTAAAAATTTAACGCAAAAGGGATTTGAATGTGTACAAAATACTACACCACATGACTATGGTACATATACCAGTGCATATGCTAAATCTAGGGTTACAGTGCAAAATGCTTTAACACAGATAAATGGAGCAGGTATTATGATAGATGTTCATAGAGATGCAGCAGGAGACTTGTCATATCGTCCAGTTGTAAATATAAACGGTGTTCAAGTTGCCCAGGTTATGTTAGTCATGGGAGTTGGAACTTCATCTGTACCAAATGAAAATTGGGAGGAAAATTTAAAATTAGCATTAAAGCTTCAACAACTTGCTGATAAAGTTTATCCTGGGTTATTTAGACCAATGTATATTAGAAATTCAGTATATAATCAGGATTTAAATAAATATTCACTGCTTATGGAATTTGGTGCAACTGGTAATACTATTGAAGAAGTTATGCTTTCTACTAGATGTATAGCTAATTTGTTAAATATTATATATAAAGATTGACTATGTTAAAATTAATGTGATATAATGAACACTTGAAAAGAAAGGATGAGATTTTAGTGCCTAATAAATTAGTAATAGTGGAATCTCCATCAAAAGCAAAAACAATAAAAAAATATCTAGGTGATGACTATGATGTAATAGCTTCACAAGGACATATAATAGATTTACCTTCAAGTAAATTTGGGGTTGATATAGAAAATAACTTTAAACCAGAATACAAAACCATGAAGGGAAAAGCAAAAATTGTAAAAGACATAAAAGAGAAAGCCAAAAATAAAGAAAAGATTTATCTTGCAACCGACCCTGATAGAGAAGGTGAGGCAATTGCTTGGCATTTAAAAAATGTATTAAATATAGATGATAGTGATAAATGTAGAATTACTTTTAATGAAATAACAAAGACAGCAGTAAAAAGTGCAGTTGAACATCCAAGAAAAGTGGATAATAACTTAGTTGATGCACAACAAGCCAGACGTGTTCTAGATAGGATTGTTGGATATAAACTTTCTCCATTATTATGGAAAAAAATAAAAAAAGGACTTAGTGCTGGTCGTGTACAATCAGTTGCATTAAAAATAATAATAGATAGAGAAAGACAAATAAGAGATTTTAAACCAGAAGAATATTGGTTACTTACAGCAAAATTACAAAATAAAAAGGATATACTACTTGCTAAATTTTATGGAGATACTAAGAAAAAAATAGAACTTAAAACAAAAGAACAAGTTGATGAAATAATTAAAATTATAGATAAAAAAGAATATAAAGTAATTGATGTAAAAAAATCGGAAAGGAAAAAGAATCCTCCTCCACCATTTACAACATCTTCACTGCAACAAGAGGCATCAAGAAAGTTAGGATTTAGTGTAAAAAAGACAATGATGGTTGCACAAAAACTTTATGAATCTGGATATATAACATATATGAGAACAGATTCAACTAGACTTTCTGATGATGCCAAAAAGATGGCTAAGGAATATATTGTATCAAACTTTGGAAAAAATTATTACTTAGATAGAGTATTTAAAACAAAAGAAACAGCACAGGATGCACATGAGGCAATAAGACCTAGTAGGCTAGATATACAAGCATCTGAGTTTGATGGTGATGAGAAGAAGTTATATACATTAATATTAAATAGATTTTTAGCTTCTCAAATGTCAGTTGCAGTATATGATACTACAAAAATTGTTATTCAAGTTGAAAATTATATTTTCCATGTTAATGGTAGTGTAATAAAATTTGATGGATTTATGAAATTATATATTGAGGGAAAAGATGATACAAAAGTAAATGATGAAGAAATTGAGGGAATGTTACCAGAATTAAAAGTTGGAGAAACCCTTAAACAAATAGAGTTAAATAAAGAACAGAAATTTACAGAACCACCTTCAAGATATACAGAAGCAAGTTTAGTAAAGGCAATGGAAGAAAAAGCTATTGGAAGACCTAGTACTTATGCGCCTACCATATCTACATTACTAGATAGAGTATATATAGAAAAAGATAAGAAATTTTTAGTTCCAACAAATTTGGGTGAAGTAGTAAATGACATGTTAGAAGAATACTTTAAGGAAATTGTTGATGTTGCATTTACTGCTGAAATGGAAAATAAACTTGATATGGTAGCTGAAAATAAAGAAAATTATGTTCAAATGCTAAGAGAATTCTATGATCCATTTATAACTAATTTAAATGATGTTGAAGATAAAATACAAAAAGTGAAGTTACCTGAAGAAGTTACAGATATAAAATGTGAATTATGTGGAAGAAATATGGTAATAAAACAAGGAAGATTTGGAAAATTTCTAGCATGTCCTGGGTATCCAGAGTGTAAAAATGCTAAGCCTATAGTTCAAGAATGTAATGTACCATGTCCAAAATGTGGTGGCAAGGTTTTAATAAAAAAGACAAAAACAAAGAAAAACTTTTACGTTTGTGAGAACAATACAAATAGTGAAGATAGTAAATGTGACTATATTTCTTGGAATAAACCAACTGCTGATGGAAAAGAGGAAGTAAAACAAAAAAGAAAGGTAACTAAGAAAAAAGTAGCAGCAAAAAAATCTACAACAAAAAAGACAACTAAAAAAGCCAGTAAAAAATAATTTTACTGGTTTTTTTTGATATAAAAAATTAAAAAAAGTAAATAATATTAATATGATTTATTTAATTGGAATTTTATGTGGACTATTAAATGGATTGTTTGCAAGTGGAGCAGGGCAAGTTTTAGTTGTATATTTAATATTTTGTATGAAAAAAGAAACACATTTAGTACGAGCTGTAAGTGTTGCAGTGCTAGCTACTTCAAGTATTTTTGCTATTATAGGTTATAGTAGTTTTGTAGATTTTGATATTAAAAAAGTTATTGTACTTTCTGTAATTGCTGCAATATCTGGATTTGTAGGTGCAAAACTTATGAAAAAAATACCAGCAAATGTTTTAAATATTACATCAGGAGTTTTAATAATATTGCTAACTGGATATAAAATGTTCTTTGGGGGTAATTAGTATGGAAAATTGGATCTTGTTAGTAGTCATTGCTTTATTTAGTGGTACAATTGCCGGTATGGGAATAGGTGGAGGCAGTATATTTATTTTACTTACTACTATATTTTCAATTTTTGAACATAAAGAGGCACAAAGTTATAATTTGATAATGTTTGTAATAGTTGGAATATTTGCAACTATATCAAATTTTAAAAATAAAAATATTGATAAAAATTTATTAAAAAAATTAATTATTCCAGTAGTTTTAGGAAGTATAATAGGAATAATTTTAGTAAAAAGAATAGACGAAAAAATTTTAAAATATATTTTTTATGGTTTTATGCTGCTTGTAGGATTTTATGAAATTATTTCAAGTTTAAAAAATATTAAAAAGGAAAAACTAAATACTGAAAGGAGTGATTAAAATGAATTTTGCAAAAGGTGCAATTATTGGAATGATCGCTGGTACTATAGTTGGTGCTATGAATAAAGATAATATAATGAATGCTATAAAAACTGGAAAATATGAAATGAAAAAATTAAAGAGAAAATATAACATGTAATAAAAAAGGTGAAATGATTTTTCACCTTTTAATTCTGTATTAAATATTAAGTAAAAAATGTTGCTTTTTGTCGCAATATATTATATACTGTTACTAGCAATATAGGAGGAGATTACATGGAAGAAATAAAAGAATGGAAAGGTTTTGATGATGGTATTTGGCGTGATAAAATAGACGTAAGAGACTTCATAATAAACAATTACACTAAATATGAAGGTGATGATAGTTTCTTAAAAGGACCAACTGAAAAAACAAAAAAATTATGGGAAATAGTATCTAATTTATTAAAAGAAGAAACAAAAAAAGGTGGAGTCCTTGATGCAGATACATCAGTAATATCTAATATACTTTCACATAAAGCAGGGTATATAGATAAGGATTTAGAAATTATTGTTGGACTTCAAACAGAAAAGCCATTAAAAAGAGCTTTTATGCCAAATGGTGGTATAAGAACAGCTGTAAAAGCGTTGGAACAATATGGTTATAGTGTTGATAAAGAAGTAGAGCATATATTTACTGAATATAGAAAAACACATAATCAAGGAGTATTTGATGCATATACAGCTCAAATGAGAGCTTGTAGAAAAAATGGTATAATAACAGGACTTCCAGATGCATATAGTAGAGGAAGAATAATTGGAGATTATAGAAGAGTTGCGTTATATGGTACTGCAAAGTTAATAGAAGAAAAGATAAAAGATAAAGAAGAATTAGAATTTGCATTAATGGATGAAGAAAATATACGTAGAAGAGAAGAAATGGCTGAACAAATTAATGCGTTAAATGAATTAACACAAATGGCAAATGAATATGGATTTGATATATCAAAACCAGCAGCAGATGCTAAAGAGGCAATACAATGGACATATTTTGGATATCTTGGAGCTATTAAAGAACAAAATGGTGCTGCTATGAGTATAGGAAGAATATCTACTTTTTTAGATATCTATATACAAAGAGATATAGAAGCTGGTAAATTAACTGAGGAAGAAGCACAAGAGCTTATGGATCAGCTAATTATTAAATTAAGAATAGTAAGATTTATGAGAACTAAAGAATATAGTGCTTTATTTGCTGGAGATCCAAATTGGGTTACAGAATCAATTGGTGGTATGAATAATAATGGAGATACACTTGTAACTAAAAATTCATTTAGAATTTTACAAACATTATTTAATTTAGGACCAGCTCCAGAACCAAATTTAACTGTTTTATGGTCTAATAAACTACCTGAAGGATTTAAAAAGTTTGCATCAAAAGTTTCAATAAGAACAAGTTCAATACAATATGAAAATGATGATTTAATGAGACAATATTATGGTGATGATTATTCAATAGCTTGTTGTGTTTCACCAATGAGAACAGGAAAACAAATGCAATTTTTTGGTGCTAGATGTAATCTTGCTAAATCATTATTATATGCATTAAATTCTGGTAAAGATGAAATAACTGGAGTTCAAGTTGGACCTGTATTAAAAGAAATAACAACTGAATATTTAGATTATGATGATGTTATGGAAAGACTAGAGGAAATTTTTGATTGGGTTGCAAAAGTTTATGTTGATGCATTAAATATTATACATTATATGCATGATAAATATGCATATGAAAGACTTGAGATGGCTCTACATGATAAAGACATTCATAGAACTATGGCATGTGGTATTGCTGGACTTTCAGTAGTAGCTGATTCATTAAGTGCAATAAAATATGCAAAAGTAAAACCAATAAAAGATGAAAGAGGTATAATTGTTGATTTTGATGTTGAAGGAGACTTCCCATGTTTTGGTAATGATGACAATAGGGTTGATAAGATTGCTATAGATATTCAAACAATGTTTATGAATAAAATACGTGAACAAAAAACATATAGAAATTCTGAACCTACAATGTCAATACTTACAATAACTTCAAATGTTGTATATGGTGAAAAAACAGGTACTACACCTGATGGTAGAAAAAAAGGTGAGCCTTTTGCTCCAGGTGCAAATCCAATGTATCATAGAGAAAAACAAGGTATAATTGCGGCATTAAATTCAGTTGCAAAACTTGATTTTGAGGAAAGCAAGGATGGAATATCATATACATTTACTATGACTCCATCAGTGCTTGGAAAGACTGAGGATGAAAAAGTTGAAACTTTAAAAGTATTACTTGATTCATATTTTGAAAAGACAGGACATCATATTAATATTAATGTGCTTGATAGAGAAGTTTTACTTGATGCGATGGATCATCCTGAAAAATATCCTCAACTTACAATTAGAGTATCAGGATATGCAGTTAATTTTGTAAAATTATCTAAAAAACATCAGTTAGATATAATATCTAGAACATTTCATGATGTAAAATAATTAATTAAAAGGATACAGCTTTAATGTATAGAGGGGAATTATAATATATAAATCAAACTACTTGTTGATTGTATAAATCAATTAACAAGTAGTTTTTGTATTTTTAGTTTTATTGTGATATAATATAAAAACTGAAAGGATGATTTTATGCTAGGAAGAATACACTCTTTAGAAAGTTTTAGTACGGTAGATGGACCAGGAATTAGATATGTAGTATTCATGCAAGGATGTAATTTAAGATGTAAATTTTGTCATAATCCAGATACATGGAGTAGTAGTTGTGGTAATTTAATGAGTTCAGATGAATTGTTAGAAAAGATTTTGTCTGTAAAAGAATATTTATTTAATTCAAATGGAGGAGTTACTTTTACTGGTGGCGAACCATTATTACAAATAGATTTTTTGATTGAAATTTGTTCGAAATTAAAAGAACATGGAATACATATTGCAATTGATACTGCTGGAGATTTTGATTACAGCAACGAAAAAATTGATAAGTTATGTGAATATGTAGATTTATTTTTATATGATATTAAACATATAGACAATATAGAACATAAGAATTTAACAGGTGTTTTTAATAGAAATATATTAAGTCTTGCAGAGCATATATCAAATGTAAAAAAAATTCCTATGTGGATTAGAATAGTATATATTCCAGGTATTACTGATAAAGGTGATAGTCTAGATAGATATAAAAAATTTATATCTACACTTAAATCTGTAGAAAAAATAGAAATACTTCCATATCATGAAATGGGAAAGTATAAATGGAAGGAATTAGGCTTAAAATATGAATTAGAAAATATAAAAATACCTGATGATGCAGATTGTAAAAGAATACATGATTATTTAACAAACTAGATATTAAATTGGGAAATTTTGATACATTACTTGATATTTATAAATATTTATAGTAAAATCCTAAATTTGACAGTTGTAAAAGAGTAAAAGACTGATAACCTTTGATATTAAAGGGTTTCAGTCTTTAATGAATTGATAAAAAAGTGCGTACCATAGATTAATTTTTTAAGTTTTTTAAAATTTTTTTTATAGACACTATTGTTGTAATTTCATTGTCAGTTCTAAATCCAAATTTCTCATGTAAATTATCCGTTAAATCAGTTCTCAAATACACTGGTAAATATCCTAATTCATTTGCTTTACACAAATTCATGTTTCTTAAGCAATCAATAATTTGTGAACTTGTATATTTTTCATCAAGCATTTTTTCTAAAAATCTAAGAATTACTAACGAAAGAAAACAAGTAGTAAAATGTGCTGTAATTCTATCATCTCTACTTAAATATACTGGTCTAGCTTTGAATTCACTTTTCATTATTCTAAAACTTTCTTCAATTTCCCATCTTCTTTGATTTACTTTGATAATTTCTTCAGGTTCATCATCAAGATTAGTACAAACTCCATAAAATCCGTCAAACCTTTCTTCTTTTTTGATAGTATCAGTATTTAATGATAATACTTTCTTTTCAGCTATTTCTCCATCTTGGGTAATATTAGTTTTCTTTATGAACCTTTTAAAATCATTTTGATTGCATTTATCAAGTTTGAAAGTTTTGTTAGATATTGCAATTTTAGCCCTTTCAATTTGAGAATTACGAATTTGTCGTTGGTAATTTCTGTATTTTAAAGAGTAAGTTACAATTAGTTTTTGTTCTAATCCATTTTCTTTAATCCAACGTTCTTTAAAGAATGTTCTATCCTTGAAAAGTTCTAGACTGGTTTCATCTTTTTCTATCTGAGTAATATTGTATTCTTTTTTATCTCCAGAGATATGCCAACCATTAGGATTAAGTGCCCAATCCATTAAATGTTTTTTTAATTTCTTAATTGATTGAGTAGTGATAAATGCTCTGTCATCTTTATCATTAAATTTTCTGTTAGCAGTTGATGCAAGACCAGCATCAGTACAAACAATGAACTTAGAAAGTTTAAAATCTTCTAATATTTTTTCTTCTAGGGGAGTTAAGGTAATTTGTTCATTCGTATTTCCAGATGTAATACTAAAAGCTAAAGGAATACCGTCTCCATCCATGAAAAGCCCCATTTGAGTAATTGGATTAGGTCTGTGTTCTTTAGAAGGACCATATTGTCTTAATCCACTTTCTTGTTCGATTTCAAAAAAGTAATTAGTACAATCGTAGTAAAGGATATTAGTGTTTCGCTTAGATACTTTTAAACTGTTTTTATACAATTCGGATTGAATGAAATCAGTTTCTTTTGCAATTACTTCTAAAGCACGATAAATATCATGAAGTTCAAAATTAGGTTGTTCAATATATTTTTTAGATAATTCAAAGGTAGCTAATTTTGAAGAAGGATATATTATCCTACTGTATATTAATCTAGAAAGGATATTATCTAAATCATAATTAAATCTGTATTTATCAGAGATTTCATTACAAATATTATTTAATCCTAAATCGTAATATATTTTTTCTAAAAAAAGGTATCCTACATTAAAAGAAGTTTGAATATTTTTTGGAATTAGAGTACCAGCAGATTTTTTAATATATACATCTAGTTTGTTCTCTTTTTCTAATTCATTTAAATTATCAACATATTTTTTAGCCCAAACTTTAGGATTTTCACCTTTAGACTTTTTAAGGACTTCATCTTCATTTCCTAATCTTTCAACTGTTATCGTTTTTTCTTTTCCATTAACATAGATAGTTTTTATTACATAGTATATGGTGACATTTTTTGATTTGGATATTTTTAATCTCATATATTTAATCTCCTTTGTGTATTATATGGAAATTATATCATAACACGCAACGACACGCAAGAAGAAAAAGAAAAAATTGACAAAAAAATTAAGCACTTTCAATGCTTACATCAATTTTATATTTAATTAACTGTCAAATTCCCGA
>CALXJG010000037.1 GCA_944388565.1 uncultured Clostridia bacterium | reverse complement strand
TTTTTTGGGGGTAAGGGGGAACTATGCCCTTTTTTCTTATTTCGGTTTTATTTTTTTATATTTTATTTTCAAACTAATCACCTATAATAAATAACAACACTTATTATCTATTCCTTCCATATTATATTCTATTAACAACAACATCTTTAAGATTAGGATTATTCTCATAACTTTTAATGACTGTATCTACTAATTTACTATTATCTAAATTTAAATTGTATTTAACATAATCATCTCCAGTTTCAATATTATAAACTATTGTACCCAATGACTTTAATTCTTCATAATGTTTTTTTACTCCTTCTGGATTATATCCTCTTTTTACCACTCTAGTATCTATAATTTTATCATCTCTAGTAGTAATCATAGTATATACATGTGAAATCCCATTTTTATTAGCAGATATTCTTACTATTTTATAATATCTTTCTATATACTGCTCTCTTGATGTTCTTTCTTGTTCTAATGATCTATATTTAAACCATTTTATTAGTAAAATTGTTTCAATTATAATTATTCCAAGTATTAGTATACTTAAAATAATTATAATAATTCTCTTATTCCTCACATTGTACCTCCTAAACTTATGATGTATATATTATTTTGAAAAATCACTTCTTTATATACTTTTCCCCATTTATATTACAAATATAATCTTTTTTTAAATAAATTTTTTTATTTTTATAAAATTTTAAAATTACAATAAATACATCATATATACTTTCATTTCCAATATTTATAAATACAACAATAAAAACTGGAGCGGTAAGAAATATAAATATATAAATTAAATATTCTAATTTAATATCTAATTTACTTATGAAAAATATTACAATAAATATATAAACCAATAATATGCATAATGATTTATAATCTATAATTCCAAGCCATTTATTTTCTCTTTTAAAATTAGAATAATTCCTTATTTTCTCCATAACTTAATCCTTAAATATATTTTTTACATTATTTTCATTTGATATTCTAGCTAATAACTCTTTAATAAAGATATTAAACTTATATATTAATGATATAGTCCCTACTAATATAATTTTATAAATTATATCGTTTTGATTTTTATATGCTAAAGGTATAAAAATAAGTAATTTTATGCCAATTTGTACTGTCAAATTAACAATTAACATTTTAACCCACATATTAAATATACCACTTGTTAAATTACTAGATAAGCATACAAAAGCAAGTGGGGATATAATTATTAAAAATATTACTGTTACATATCTTACTGAAAAACTAATAAGAATTGACACACTACCAAAAGATATAATACCTTTTATTATTCCGTCTAAACTTACAAGATCTGTGTTAATTATATTTTCTATATTAATAATACTATCTTTTAAATTTTCAAATGTAACTTTTCTATTAATTAGATCAGAAGCATATGTATCAATGCTTTCTCCTAATATTCCAAATATATTTAATATCTCTTCACATATATAATAACTAAAATTTACAATTATACAAACAATAATAATTCTTATTATAAATACATATATACTCTCTATTTTATTACCATTATATATACCTATTAATTGCTTAAAAACATAATATATAACAAAGAAAAGTATTAATGTATTTGCAATAATTACTAGTCCATTTACTTTATTTTCAAATACTATGTTTTTTAAAGGTTCTTCTTTTAAAATTTCAGGTCCTATTATAGTTAATTTATCAAGAGTTTTAAATATTTCTCCTTCAATAGATTTAAATACTTTCTCAAGTAAATAATTTAAATTAGTTATAATATCATTTGCTTCCATTATTTTATAACTGCCTCAATAAATTTTATTATTAAATCAATAGATAGTAGCATAGCATAACAAATAACCGAATTTACTATTATTTTTTTACCTTTAATCATTTTTTCTTCATCTCCAAAACTAAATTTTCTAAACATTATTCCAGTAGCTATAGCAACTCCAGCAGCTGGCGTAGCTAATTTTTCTAAATAAGATAATATTCTTTTTAAAGCAGTATTTAGTTTATTAACTAAAGTTGGAGATGAAGCAGCAAAAACATTATTACTAATAATTATTATTAAAAATACCAATGATATTATTTTAATACATTTGCTTACATTTATTCTTATTTTTATCCCTCCCATCTTTTTAAAATAACTTTATCATAGAAATACATTTTATCGCCATCTGAAAGCATACATGCACATTCAAAATTTTTTAAATATGTAGAAAAATATTCTTCTGTATACTTGTAATCAATTCTTTTATTAATAGAATAAGTCTTTGATAATCCGGTTTTAAAATTCTTAAATTTATTACTAAATAGACTGTATCTTACATTTTGGTTATTTTCAGAAAAACTTACCCCAGTAAGTTCTTTTTCTGTTTTTCCTAATTGTTTAATTATTTCACTTATCGTATAATTATCATCATTTCTAAGCCAAATTTTGTTCACTATATTTTGTAATATAACATTTACTGAATTTTTATCTTTAAGTCTATTTAAAAGTGAAGAATAACTTTGAATACTTAAAATACTTATACATTTAAATTCTCTTGATAAAGAAAAGAAATTTGCATCTTCTAAATTAGCATATTCTTGGAATTCGTCGCAGATAAAAAACATTGGAATAAAATTCTCTTTTTTTGATAAAACTTGAGACTGAAAATCTAATTTCAAATATGTAGAAATTATTTGTGCTAATTTTTTATTTTCACCATAATTAATAGATAAAACTGTTATTTTATTATAAAAATCTGTAAAACTATTTCTTCCACAAAAAGTATCAAATATTTTATAGTCACTAACAAATATATCTGTTATTCTGGTTATTTCTGCTCTTATTATATTAATTGTCCTATCATCTAATCTTAGATATTCATTTTTTATATTATTAATAGCAGAATTTACATTAAATAAAGTAAAGTCGTCTAATTTATTATTTAATATTATTTCCTTTACCTGTTCTAATTTTTCTTCTAAATATTCATAATTTGTAACTATTTTATGCAATTTTGAAAAATCAACATAACCATTATATATTTTTATAATTGTTATAAAATCTCTAATATAAGATTCTGCTTTATCCAGCCAAAAAGAATCGGATATATTTTTTTCAGAAATTATATTTAATACTTTTTTCATTTTGTTGGCAATTTCGATACTTGAACTATTGTTAATATCTAAAGGATTATAACACACATCTGAGTCTAATGAAATTTTACATACCTTATCTAATTTTCCATATTTACGTGCTACTTTATTTACAGTATTTATATAATTTCCTTTTATATCAATTATTACGCCATAAATATTTTTACTAATTAACTCATCTAATAAATTAGTAATTACGCTACTAGTTTTTCCACTGCCAATACTTCCAGTAATCAAAATATTTTGATATATCCCATTTCCTTTTATACTAACTTGCTTATTATCAGTGCTTTTACCGATTTTTAATTCTGTCTCTTCTACTTTTTCTTCCTTTATATTTTTTTTACTCTCCAAATATGTATATATTTTCCAAGAAATGTAATAATATAAGAATAAAGATAATATATAGTATAAAACCTTATAAAAGATAAAATTATTTGAAAGAATTGATGCGATATCTATATTTTTGTTAAATATTTTAATATATAAAAAGTTTGAAAGAAAAAATCTATATGTAAATGTTATTTTTATAAATAACATTGTAGTTCCTATAAGCAAGCTAACTAGAGCTTGCTTGATAAATTTAGGTGACTTTATAGAACTGAAAAAATTTGAAATTAGATTAGAATTTGAATTATGCCTACCAAAGCTGCTAGTTATATTTTGCAAATCATCTCTTTTTATATATTTTTCTAGCTTGGTTCCTGTTTCTTGAAATAAAAAGTGTCTGTCCACACAAGAATATAACTTTAAAGAGAAAAATATTAATAAGAATAAACTGTCTAATAGAAAAAACAATTCTTATCACCTAACACAATTTTAGCATTTTAAAGAAAAAGTGTCAATATTTTTAATTTTGTTCGACATTCTTAGTTAAAACTAGACCCCATTCGACATAAAATAAACTATACTAAAATTTAAAATTATATTAATTTTCACATTTTTTACACAAAAATTTTGAAAAAGTATTGACAATTACAAAAAAATATAGTATTATGTATTAGCAATACATTTTATGGGCCATTAGCTCAGTTGGCAGAGCACTTGACTTTTAATCAAGTTGTCCGCAGTTCGAATCTGCGATGGCTCACCATAAAATGAGGCCCGTTGGTCAATCGGTTAAGACATCGCCCTTTCACGGCGGAGTGAGGAGTTCGACTCTCCTACGGGTCACCAATGCTGGAATAGCTCAGTTGGTAGAGCAGCTGTCTTGTAAACAGCAGGTCCTCAGTTCGAATCTGAGTTTCAGCTCCATAATGCGTTTTCGTCGAACTACTTGAAAGTATTACAACAAGTGAGTTTTAAGAAAACAAAAAAGTGAATATCATTTCACAATATATAAGTCGATTTAGTCGGCTTATTTTTTGCTTTTTGGAAATAAAAGTAAATAATAGCCTCAAAATATTGAAAAAAGGAGGTTTTTGTGATATGATATCTACAGTTAAAAGAGAAATAGCAATAGAAAAAGAATTACATTCTAAGATTGAATGGGCTTGCACTTTTAGTAATTGTGAACCAAAGATAAAGAATGGTAATTTGAGAATGGTTGAAAAAACTAATATTGCTTATGTAGAGCCACATAGTGTAGTGATTAAAGGTAAATTGTATTTATTTTTTAATGAACATGAATATTTTTACATAGGTAATTTAGCTAATAAATACCCACTCTCAAAATTAAGAGATTTTATCAGTGGTAACTAATACTAGAAGTTTTCTTTTTATCAGCAAGTATAACAAGTAAATAATAAGATGAATTTTTAAGTGTTAGTTAGCAAAGGCTTTCTGACATTTTTTTGTATTTTTAGGAGGTTCAAATGGAGAATTTAAGTACACCATTTTCAGAAGAAAAGAAAATTGCAGGTATTTATATTAGAGTAAGTACCGAAGATCAAGCAAGGGAAGGTTTTAGTTTAGGAGAGCAAGAAGAAAAATTAAGACAATTATGCAAATACAAAGGATTTGAGATATTTAAAGTTTATAAAGATGCAGGAATTTCTGCTAAAGATATGAAGAATAGACCAGCATTTCAAACAATGCTAGAAGATATGAAAAGAGGGTTAATTAACTATATTGTAGCTTATAAATTAGACAGAGTTACAAGGTCTGTTCGTGATTTAGAGGTTTTAATTAGTACTCTTGAAAAATATCATTGCTATTTAATATGTGATAGAGATGATGTAAATACCTCAACTGCAAATGGTCGTTTCTTTGTTAGAATGTTAACAGTTCTTTCTCAGCTAGAAATTGAAATTGTCTCAGAAAGAACAAAATTCGGTTTAAATGGTGCAATTAAAGCAGGTCATATTCCTGGAAAATGTCCTCTAGGTTATTATAGAAATAAAGATAAAACATTGAAAATTGATAATACAACCAAAGATATTGTTGTTAGAATATTTGAAATGTATTTAGAAGGTAAAAGTTATCAAACAATTGCCAACATTTTGAACAAAGAAAAAGTTTTATATCCAGAAGTAAAGCATTGGATTGATTCCTCTATTAACAGGATTATAAATAATAAAATATATATGGGGGATTATGAAAGATACAAATATGATAATGATAGAGAAACAGAACTATTTATGGATGTTGTACCTCCTATTATAACAAGAGCTATGTGGGAAGAAGTTCAAAAACAAAAAGAAACAAATCAAAGAGCATATTGTAGAAATAGAGTTTATATATTTTTTCAAAAACTGGTTTGTCCTACTTGTAGTCAAATAATGACTTGTAAAGGAACTGGTGGAAAAAAATCTAAATATATGTATTATTTCTGCAATACTTGTAAGTTGTATTATAACGAAGATGAAATAGAAAATTGTTTAATAGATTATATTTTAGACTTAGTAGAATATGATTTTCATGTTAAAAAATACTTTTACCCTATACTTGCTGAAAAGAAAGATGATGAAAGTAGGAAAATTGACGAAGAAATAAAAAAATTACAACAACAGAAAGACAGACTAAAAAAGGCTTATATGAATGGTATTCTTGAAATGGAAGATTTTTCAGAGGACTATAAACTAATCGAAGAGAAGTTATCAGCACTAGAAAATAAAAGAATAGATGCACTAGATTTTGATAAAGAAACTTATAATCCTCAACATCTTATGGCTAAAAGAGATATTGAACGAGAAAAATTAACTGAACACGAAATATATAAAGATGTTTTATTAAAACTTTGGACTATGAAAAGTAAAGATGAAAAACAAACTTTTATATCTAAATTTATTGATACTGCAACATTAAAGAAAAATAAAGACGGAAGTTTTGAAATAGATAAAATAAACTTTAGAAGTAGCTTTATTGAGCAGATAGACAAGCTATATGATAAAGGAATTGTAGATGTACCAACTATGATAGAACGAGATGGAAAACTAGAAGATATTAAAGTTAGTGTAAATATGAACAAAAAACAATTAGATGATTATTTAGAAACGCTGAAAAAAGAATTAGATATAAATTATATGGATTTAGGAGAGTATTATTTTCACGATGATAAGATTGATGAAAATTATGATACTAAAACTCAAGTTTCAAAAATCAGGAACAGAGCTATTGAGTTTAAATTAAAGAAAAATCAAAAAGTCATAAGACTTGTAGCAATGAAAGAATTTAAGAACTATATGGCAAGACCAGAAGGAAAGTTACGCTTGGGACTTGTTACTCATACTACTTCAAAGAAGAAGCATAAATAATTGTTGCAAGAATGCTCTTTATATTTTCTTTGCAACAATTAAATTAACGTAGCACGTTTTGTTTTTACTTTAGTAAAAATGAAAGTGGCGATAGTTAATTTGAATAAATTTTACCTCTGTGAGATAAAATTTATTGCCTCGCAGAGCCCCCGAGTTGTGTTAGTATGACGCAACTCATAGGGGGTTAGGACTTATGGCAAAGCCAAAGTCCTGTGCTACGAAGAAATTTCAAAGGAGGTGTTTTTATTGGATCAAGAATTAGCATATTCATTTCACTTAGGTAGTGATAAAAATAAAAGTAAACTAGCAAAGAAAGTTGCAAAAGAAAATTTATCTGGTACTACTTCTCTATCAAATAATGCAATTCAAAATGCAAAAGACCTGTCTGATGTAAATAAACACAACTTAAGAGATTATGATAATCAAAGAGAGTTAATTAGAACGATTTATGGAACAAATGATATTGTAAATGATGTTAAGCAAGTATATTTAGATGAATTTGAAAAAGCAAGATTAGAATATAACCAAAAGCAAACTCGTGAAGATAGAAAAATTGAAGATTACTTCAAAAAAGTATGCAATTCACAAAATGATATTGCATGTGAGATTATAATAGAACTTGGAGATATGGATTTTTGGAATGATAAAAACAATGAATATAGGCTAAAAATGATTGATGTATATAATGAACAAGTTAAAGAATTAATTAAAATTGTACCAACTTTTAAAATAGCAAATGCTACAATACATTTTGACGAAACCTCTCCCCACATGCACGTTGTTGGTATTCCAGTAATTAAAAATTGCAAAAGAGGAATGAAAAAGCAAGTTGGAAAATCACAAGTATTTACCAAAACGTCACTAACTGAAATACAAGATAAAATGAGAAATGCTTGTATTAAGTCATATAATAAATTCTATGAAGTTGATATTAGGCTAAAAGAAAAGCAAAAAGGTAGAAATCAAGATATAAATGTTAATGAAATGGAAAATTATAGAAAAATCAAGAAACAATTAGAAAAGAAAGAACAAAAACTTGAAAAAGCAAATAAACAAACAAAAAAGCTAGATACTGATAGTGCAAATATAAATGAAATATTAGACAACTTAAAGCCTACTCTAATGAATAAAAACAATATGGTTATTTCAAACGAAGATATCCAAAAAATAAAAAATTTTACTAAAGATGTAAAAGATACCAATAAAACAGTTAGAAGTGTAAATGACTTAAATATGGCAATTAGAGATTTTGAACATTCTGCTTTTGAAATATTACAAGAAAATCGTTCACTTAAATATCAACTAGAACTGAAAGATAATGAAATAGACAATTTAAAAAGTGAATTATCTACTAAAGACAAAATTATTGGCAAATTACGAGCTGAAAAAGATAAACTAAAAGAAGAAGTTAATAAATTCAAAAGATTTTGGTGTAGTCTAATGAAACAATTTCAAAATAAAATCGGATTTGAGAAGAATGAACATTATAAATATGTTAGTGATGATTTATATAAAAATGGCATTTTTGATGACAACGATAACGAGATAGCAAATAATGTTAGAAAGAAAATAAAAACATTAGATGAAATAGCTAATTTAAAAGATAAAAAGAAAAATGATACAAGATTTTAATATGGAGGTAAATTAAATATGGAAAATGAAAAAGTAAAATATTTAATAGATATGATAAATGATATGGACTTAACAAATAAATTAAGGCTTGCAATATATATGAGTGATAGTAGTTGTGCTAATCTAAAATATGATAAACCTGAGATGTATAAGTATTTTGATAGTATGCTAAAAGAAATTGATGAAGAATATAGAACTACTTTAAGAAACTTTGCAAAATATCATCTTATAATGTTTGCAATGGCTAAAATTATGGAAATGGATAAAACAGAACAAAATAAGGTAGCTTTGTATTTGGTTAATAAAATAATTTGATTTTAAAATTATAGTTGTTAATAAAAAATAAAAAAGACTTGACTTTTAAGAACATTTGTTTTATTATAAAGGCATAGAAAATAAAAAAACAGAAATATATAACTGATAGGAGATGAAAATTTTATGATGGAAGAAATTAAGCAAATGCTTATAAATGATAAGATTAATGTGATTAATATGGAAAGAGTGAAAATTCCATCTGGGCAGAAAATCGTATATTTTATTGATACAGATACTGAAAAATTAGTCTTAAAAATGGTAGATGTTACACCTCAAATATTAACTGATGAACCAGAACACGAAATAGATGAAGAACTTCAACAAGAAATTAACTTAAACTCATATAGAATAATTGAAGAAATTAAAATGAGCAAACATTGTCCTAATTTTCCTCAAATAAAAAAGATTGAAAATAAAGATTATATAAAATATATTCAATTAAACAATAGAATTTACTTGCTCTACATTGAGGAAAGATTTGTAGGTGAAACATTAGAAAAATTATTATTAGATACTAAAAAAGAATTCACAATTAGTGAAATTTTAGACTTTTTAATACAAATGGCAAAACATATAAAGATTATGAGTAGTAGTGGCTATGTTCATAGAGATATAAAGCCAAATAATATTATTGTTAATGGTTCAAACTATCATATTATTGATGGAGGTATATGTAAGGATACAAACTCAAATATTAATTTAACAGTTACAGGAAGTGAAATTGGAACTAAAAGATATTTAGCACCAGAACAAGAAAAAATAATTAAAAATTACAACTGGACATTTCAGACAGATTTATATCCATTAGGAATTATTGCTACAGAAATGTTAAATGTAAAAGCTAGAAGGTTTGTCACATCTAATGAAGATATAAGAGACATACAAATAGTAAAGGATTTATGGTTAAGTAAGGATAACAGTGATGTGAGTCAAAAAACATTCAAAAATATTATTGTAACAGTATTGAATAAAATAAAGGCGTTAAGATTTAATAATATAGATGAATGTATACAACAATTAGAAAATATAAAAAAGGAAGTGATATAATATGATATTTATTCAACATGGACCTAGTTGGAAACCAAAAACTGATGAAATTTTAAAAATGAATTTAGCAAAAGGAATAATATGGGATCCACGAGAAGAAAATATAGAAAGAATAAAAGATATTAAAGCTAATAATGAGAATTATAGAAATATTATTAATATGGTTGATCCAAAATTATATTATGCACAATTTAATACTTCGATTCCAAAAAAGTTAGAACAACTAAAATATTACCCTAATGGCACAATTATTGATAGAAATTATTTAAGAGATACTGATAAAGTAAAAAATAATATTTCAGAAATTATAAACTTTGAAAAAAGTTTAGGAGTAAACTATTATGTCTCTCCTACACTATACATTGAAAGTTTTAATGAAAGATTTGTAGATAAAATATATGATATATATGATTGGTTTGATGAAATGACTCCAAATACCCAAAAATTTGCAACATTGTTAGTACATGAGTCGGCATTTGACAATTCAACATATATGAATGAATTTATAGATGATTTTAGTAATTATATTGGCAGATATAATGGAATTTATTTGATAATTGACAGAGATAATTCTTCAAATATACGAAATTATTTCTCTCCAAATAGATTATCAAATGTAATGCAATTTATATATTATATGAAAAGGATGCAATTTAAAGTTATTGTTGGATATTGTGGAATAGAAAGCATAAATTATATGGCTGTTGGAGCAGACGTTATTGGAACTGGTTGGTTTTATTCGCTAAGAAAATTTAATAGAATTGAAAAAGGATTTGAAGAATCATCAAGAATGGGACATCCAAAAAAGAGATATACTTCAATCAATTTATTAAGTGAATTAAAAATAGATGAAGATATTGAGACAATTCCACAACAATATAAAGAAGAATTACAAAAAATAATATTTAATAATAGACCTATCGATGAAAAAATAATAAATAATAGTTACGATACAATACCTACGAATACTGATTTTATTCAATATTTTGATACAATGAATATTTTATCTACACGATTTGAAGATATTACAAATATAGAAGATAAAATTAAGTATTTAGAAGATATAGTAAATAATGCAACCAAGAATATAAAAATATACAATGAAAAACATACACTTGGGCAATTAACATCTAAGCATTTGGAAGATTATAAAAATGCAATCAATTCTTTTAAAAATGATAATTTTATTTAAGTTCAAAGCCAAACTAAATTAAAGTTTGGCTTTTTGATATTAGTAAACATTTTGCGATACTACTAATAAAAATAGGATTAATAGAATAATTTTTATTTTTATTAGGTGATTGTATATAATATTTTAAAGAATTGTTATTTATACCAATTAGTCCGATGTCATATTCTTTAAAAATTTCAGAATTATTTTTGGATAATTTAGAAGCAATTAAATCAGGCATTACAACATAAGATTGATATGCGAAATTTTTGTTTTTAATAGCTTGTAAAACAGCTTTTTTCCATTGTTTTAATTTTAATTCGTATGCTGTAAATTTCAAGTTTGGAAATTTAAAATCATCACAAATTATAAACTTATTGTTTTCTTCTAAAATAATATTTTCCTTTTTTAATGTTGCTAATATAGATAATAAATATTCCTCAGTATATCCTGTTTTATCAATAAGATAATTAAAAGTATGTGCCTTTTTCCTATGAAGGAATGCTACTACCAAAGCAGTTGAGTAATTAGATAATATTTCAGCTTGGGATTTTGTCATTGTTATTTTTAAATTGTTATAGTCTGTCATAACAACATCAACATTACCAAATCTTGCATTAAATTCTTCTAATATATTTTGATTTTGTTTCTTATTTAAACTCAATAATTTAATAAATTCTTTTTGCATTTGTAATTCTGTTTCGAACATAAAATATCCTCCTAAACTAAAGATATTATATCATTATGAAAAATAAATACAATATTTTTAACAAAAATTATAAAAATGATTTTATCTCAAATCAATAATATCACAATTTCTTTCACCTGTACCTATAATTGTAACTGGTGTATTAGTTGTTTCTTCAATTTTATGAATAAAGTCTTTTACTTTATTTGGTAAATCATTATAATTATTACACCTATATGCTTTCCAATCAATATATTGTGCAAAATTCAAGACAATTTGTGTTGGATTATTTATCATTACATTATATTTTAATCTATCCCAGTTCATTTCAAACACTCTTCTAACTTTTTTTGTAACAGTTGTATATTCTTGCAAATCTATATTAGAATTACATCTTTCTTTAATTTCATCCCAAGTAAGTTCTTTACTTCCAGCATAATCTCCGCTATATATATCTATACCTATATTAGTTTTATTACTAATTCTTATAGGATATGGTCTTATAATCATTATTATATCTTTTACTTTAAAAGGAGAAATACCTGCATCTGCAATCAATTGGCTAGCACTACATTGTCTACTTGTTACATTAGGATAATCAAGTCCATAGTTTATATCCAAATCTGCCCCCTGAGCACCTTCTACTAATATAGAATTTTGTGATTTATTCAATATAATAGAAGTATCTACAATTTCTATTTTACTTTTAGCATAGTCTGAAAAATGGTTATAAAAATCTTTTATTAGTTCTACTTCTGGTGCTCTCATAATTTTTTCTGATAAAGCTGAACCACATCCTTTAAATGTTGAACCACTTTTTATTAATTGTTTTTCTTGCTCTCTATGTTTCTCTTTAATAATCATTGCTCTAGGGTGTATGAAAATTTTTCTTTCTCCTATAATATCTTTATATTTTATTAATTCGTTTTCTAGTATTTCTGGAGTAATAATACTACCAGCATTTAAACATAGTTTAGTATTACTGTTTATTATAGCCATAGGTAGATGACTGACTACAATTTTTTCATCATTATCTTTGATATATGTATGTCCTGCATTTGAAGACCAATTATTAGTTGATATCTCCATATTATCTTTTTGAGCAATATAGCCACAAATTTTACCTTTTCCGCAACTTCCAGCTTGCCCATCTATAACAACAGTTACGTTTCTATTCATTAAAAACACTTCCTATTCATAAAACTTTTTTATACCTTCAATATCAAAGATTTCTTTAATAAATTGACTTATATTGGCGAGTCCAGCTAATTCTTTATTGTTAAAATCTAAAGCAAAATTAATATCTTTCCATTCATATATTCCTTCATAATTTGATTTTACTTGAACTTCATCTATAAAATTATATAAAACACTTAAATTTGTTCCTTTATTCATTTGATTCGTTTCTGGATAAATATATGTTATAAATAATTTTGGATTATCTAGTTTTATTTCTGTTTCTTCATAACATTCTCTTATTGTTGCTTGAATTTCAGTTTCATTTTCTTCTATTTTGCCACCTATGCCATTCCAGCAATTCTTATAAGGTGGTTTATTTCTTTTTACCATTAATACTTTTTTATAGTCTTTTGTAAATAAAAAAATAACATCAAACTTTTTCATTTCTATTTTTCATCCTTTTATAAATATTATTTATTTTTAAGTATTTTATCATAAATTTTAGAATAATCATATACAAAATAAAAAAATTTAATTTCTATTTTCTTTTGATAAATCACTTGTAAAAATGCAAAACTTATGTTAAATTATAAACAATAAATCGAATTATATAAAAAGAGCATTACTAATAGCAGAGATATTTTTTCGCATACCTGCTCCATAATCGCTCCATT
>CALXJG010000036.1 GCA_944388565.1 uncultured Clostridia bacterium | reverse complement strand
CCACTTTCTTCTCTTTCCTTTTCTATACTTTTTATTGCATCATACAATTTTTTTTCTTCTTTATTTTCTTCGACTTCTAAATATCCTTCAATGCTTCGTTTAGCTTTTTCAATTTCAACCTCATAAAATCTTGTCTTTTCAAAATCTTCTCTTGTTGAACTATTATTAAGCATATCTTCTATAATTTTTATAGACTCAAGATCCCTAATTAGATTTATGTCTGCATATAAATATCCTAGTGAAGTTTTTTCATCATTTTCAGCAGTCCAGAAAAATGATGCTACTTCTCTGTACCAAGGTCTTCCTTTTCCACCGTTTGCATCAGCCATTCTCCATTCAGCATATGTTCTATTAGCTAGTAAATATCCAGCAATCTCTTTATTTGAAGCTCCCTCTACAACTTCACCATTAATTTCAGTGTTTACAGGTGTATCATCACTAATAAAATTTTTAACCTCAGAAAAATCTACAGTTTCAGTTGGCCCAAGAGGAGTACTTGCATTTACATCTAATCCAAAGAAATTTGCCCATATGGTAGGTATTCCACCTGCGCCATTTTGTTTTTCCAAAAAATTATCAACTCTAACATCATTATCAACAATTAAATCAAAAGCTAACGTTTGATTTTCTAAATTATTAGTAAGTATAGTACTTGCCATTTCTACTAAACTCTCATTAATATAAAATATAAATGACATGGCATAATGCATACCAAATAATGCTACTATTGAAAACAAAAACTTCATTAATGCTTCTTTGTATTTTGCCTTTTCAGATGCCAAGCTTGAGACTGCAAGTTTAATTGCCATTAAACCTACAACTACCCCAAGAAATGCTACTGCCAAAGTAAATACAGTAGAGTAAATACTCACAACTATTTCTGCAAGAGGTGTATCTTGACCGTTTCCATCTTTAAACAATGAGTGCTCTGCAGGATTTAAGAAGTTAACATCTAAAAACGGTATTGTATTAAATATAACCCTATCCGCCCATGGAAACATATTAGCTCCTGTTAACATTTGAAAAGCTGCACCAACAAGATACTCAATCCAAGATGCAAGTGCGTATATTAATTGTGCAATAGCATCCAAAAGTACATTATTTTTCATTTTACCGTCAAGATCGCCTTCTTGAACAGAACCATTATCGCCATATTCTTCATTAATTGCAGCATATGTACTTGTACCAAATGGGAATAATACTAAAAACAATAAAAAAATTGCTACGACTATTTTTTTCTTACCTTTTATCATTTTTTTCCTCCTATTACTAGAATGTTTCTATAAGCCATTATTTTTTTTCTTTCTCTTTTGCATCTCAAGTATCTTTGTCAAGTTAGTTTCAACAAATTCAAATTCTCTTTGAGTAGGCCTTATTGCGATTACTGCTGATGAATAACCTATTTTTATAAGCCCTTCACCTCTTGAGCAAGTAATAAGGAAGTTAGATTCACCATCACTTAGTTTAAATACTTCTTGTAAATACTCAATTTCTGATTTATCTTGTGCTAAGAATAATTTTGTTTCTGCAGAAGTTAAAACTGCTTGTACAGATTTATTCTCATAGAAATCTTGGAATTTCTGTGAAACAACAGTAAGTGAAACATTTCTTTTTCTTGCACGTCTTGCCATTGTATTTAAGAAATCAACAGCTTCTGGATATGCAAGAAGCATCCAAGCCTCATCAACTAAAACTCTTTTACTTTTTGCTTTTGATTTATCTTCACTATTCTTTTTAACATATTTTTCCCAAATCCAAGAAAGTAATATTTGTTGTGCAAGTGGTCTTGCAAATCTTTCTTCAAGTTGAGAAATATTTATATTTATAAATACAGAACCATCTAAAAGCTCAAAAGTTGATTGACCATCAAAATATGCCATCTGTCCATCGAACTTTTTACAGTACTGTTTCATAACTTTTATTAAATAGTCATAATGATATTGATATGTATCATTTGTATTTTGTTCAGCTTTTTCAACTAATCTGTCATACCAAGAACTGATAGTTGGCATTAACTTTTTAGTTTTACCAAAAGAAGCTGAAGAATCTTCTTTATATAATGATTCTGGATCACTTGTAATTCCCATTGAAGAGTATTCTTCTGCAACTATTTCAGCAATAATTTGTTTTGTTAACTCATTTACTTCTTCTGATTTAGTTGCTCCACGTGCCATTGTAAGTAACGCTTGTGTAACATCCTCAACTTTATTTTCAACATTAAGCACATATTTTTCTCTACCAGTAATTTCATCTTTTACAATTTCTGTTTCAATATCAAAGATGTTAATAACTGTATCAGATTTTGGGCTTATATTTACATTTATTCCTCTTAATACTTCTGCCATTGCAACATATTCACCTTCAGCATCAAGTACCAAGTTTTCTACACCCATAAGTATTGCAGATCTTGCCATAATTGTTTTAATAGTAACAGATTTACCTGCACCAGATTTACCAAATATAATCATATTGTAATTAGCAAGCGATGAACTAAAATTATCAAATATAAGTGGTAAACCTGTTTGTTTATTTATACCTATTGGTACACCTCTATCCATTCCTGCATCCGCATTAACAAATGGGAATACTGTAGCCATAGATCCTCTATCAAAAGTATGCTTTCTTGTAATTTTATTACTATTTAAAGGTAAATTTGATTTAAATCCCTCTTCTTGTAAAGCCCAAGCAGTCTTTAAACCTATTTGTGTCTTTGAAGCTTCCATAGCAAGTATTTCAGACATTTTATCTAACTCACCTTTTGTATATGCAAACAAAGTACATATAATAGTTGCTTCAAACAACTTATTATAACCAGCAGCAATCTGATCTCTTAATGCTTCTGCTTCCGCTTGCTTAGTAGAAAGTACTGATTCTCTATTTATATCTCCTCTATCATGTGCAACATATCTTTCAGATTGTAACTCAACAATAGTTTTATTTAATTCATTTTGCGATGTATTTTCAGGAATTGGATTTATATATACAGATGTATTTACATCACCAAATTCATATATTCCTGATAGGAAATATGGGAATGTAGCTTGTCTAGGAATAGTTGTTAAATAAAAAGTTCTTGCAAATCTAGATACCTTAGAAAATATTTCAAGGTAATCATAATGTGTTGCATCTATTCCTGAAGGAGCTAATAAATCATGTAAAGATGATTTATTTACTTCTAAAGAATTGACTCCTGTTTCTAAAGAAGATGTTATCAAAGATTCAGTTGGAACTTGTTGCTGTGCACCTTTATTCTTTTTGTTTTTCTTATCTTTTTTCATATATCACTTACTCCTCCTATCTTATAACCTCATCATCTTCATCATCTGATGAAGAACCTAATCTATCATCAAAGCTAGAAGAAAATTCTTCTCCTCCACCAAGTCTATCATCAAATGAATTATCTGTAGTATCTTGATTAATACCGTTATTTATAGGTTCTTCTGTGCTACCAGAAATAATATCATCATCTATACTAGCAAATGTATCATCATCTGAAATAGACATATTTCTTTCTGCCGCAGTTGATAATATATTACTACTATTAGTTTCTTCTTTCCTATCATCTGCAATGTTATCGTTGACTATGAGATTTTTTGGTATTGTAGTTTGTTCTCTTTCTTCAGTATCATTATTAATACTATTATTATTTTCTTGCTCTGCTTTTTCCACATTTTCTACAGTTTCATTGTTTGCAATTCTTGAAGCTTCGTTTAATCCTTCTTCTTCCATCTTTTTCTTCTCTTCATCTTTTCTTAAAACTTCTTTTGCCTCATTAGTACCTGTAACATCATCAATTTGAGATAATATTTGTGCTCTTTCAATTGCAGCTTCTTGTACAAGTTGTTTTTTAGTATTTTTAAATTCTTTTGCTATATCTTCTTGTGCTTCTTTTTTTATTTGTTCTGGTAAATCCTCATGTTTTACCATATCAGATGCCTGTTTAGCAATTCTTTCATTTATCTCTAATTCTTTCATCTTAGGAGTGCTATACTCTCCTTTTTGAATTGCTTTTTTTAGAGCAGCTAGAGATTTTATCCTAGCCTCTTGTTCAATTTGTTGATTTAAAAGTTCAGTTCTCTTAAAGAAAGCTTCTTCAGAAGTAGAATATAATCTATAAAATCCCGAATCAATAGCCTCTTTTACACTTAGAAGTCCTTTATCATCTCTGTTATACGCCATATACAATAAATCAGCAACTTCATTTGAATCAAGAACTCTTCCTTCTACAGAACAAGAAGATAAACCACTTATTATAGATTGAGCTCTTGTTAAAAGTTCAGTATAACAAATATTTAAAAGTTCATCTTTTGTAAATTTATCTGCTCCAGCAATCTCAGATGTACTGTATGAAACTAATACATAAAAGTTTCTTTGAAGTAAACTTTTATTTGTACTCATTCTTTCAACATAATTAATTATATCAGATGCATATTCATACACATTTAAAACTTTATTTCTCTCATTTTCTACTTTTTCTATTTCTTGAGTAGTAGATTCAAATGATTCTAAGACTTTATTATATTCTGCATCTAATCTTTCAAAATCACTTTTAACACCACTTATATTGTTTTTATACTCTTGTATCACACTCTTTAAATCAACATTTTGTGCTTGCACATATAATTGTATTGGATATCTTAAAGTATTAAGGAAGGTTATAAATCCTTCTTCAACAGAAATTTGTTCAACTTCTGACATTAAATCATAGTTAATTCCTTTACATTTTATTGCCATTGTATATCTAGATCCATTATTTTGAACTATCATGCTATCAAGAATTCTATCGAATTCCATAAATTTAAAGACATCTTCTTTTCGTATTTCTTCTTTCTTTTCATTATTCTTACTATTTTTTGAATTACGATTTTCTTTCGAAGAATCTTTTGATGAAAGATTAGTAGCTTTCTCTTGCTTTTTTGTAACTGTAAAGAATATTACTGCAAATACTGCTAGTATTGCTAATAAAATTAATGGAAATGTTAAAGCTCCCATAATTATTTTCCTCCCTTGTTTCTATTAAGATTATATATATATATCTTCTTTTTTCTCTTAAATGTTAAAAGTCTAAATAAAATATCACTTATATTTTCGCCACCAGCTTTTTGCAAAGCTCCCATAGCAGGAATATCAGGTATTTTTGCAGCACCTATGACATAACCTATAGCACCAAAAATAAAAGTTACAATAAGTCCTGGAACTAGTCCCATACCAAAAAAAGTACTTCCAAGATACCAAATAAGTGCTCCTATGAGTCCAACAACTACTGTAGTTATAAATGATTTAATAGTAAAAATAACTAATAGCCTTGTTTCTCCCTTTACACTTCTTGGAACATAATAAGATCTTCCCATAATCAACCTCCATATTTTATACACTATAAATATTGTTATTTAATAGTATATTTTCATCTTTTGCAATTTCAACTTCTTGTACTATTTCATATTTACTTGTAGTACTTGCACTATTAATTGAGTCATTAACAATATCAGAAATTAAACTTAAAAATGAAGTCGCACAAAATGTTAAAATGATTCCTATTAAAAAATTTACTGACTTACCTTTAAGGCTTGCTTTTCCTTCTGCACCGGCAAATATATATCTAACTCCAACATAAACTATTCCAATTACTGCCAAGAACTGAGCTATATATGTAGCAAAGGCAAATATTCTACCCACCATTTGTTCATATGAAGTATCAGTTGATTCAATAAAAATAAAATTATTATTAGGAAATAATAAATTTTTTATTGAATTCCATCCAAAGAAAAATATACAAGCTACTAACAGAGTTGTTAAGCTCTCCTTTACACTAGCTTTTGCATCCACACTACCGTACATATATTTTATTCCTAAAAATATTGTTACAATAACAAATACTGTTGTACCAACTACTGAAATCATATTTGAGAATGTGTTTACTACATCTTTAACACCTGCACCCAATTCTTCATCTTTATCAACTTTTGAAAACCAATCTGTAGCCGTATTCCAAAAGTCTTTTGTCTCACTTGAATTATCGTCTCTTCCTGCACCACTACCTTGACTTGCAGTTCCTCCTCCATCAAAGGCCAACTCACTTACTCCAAACACTAAACTAAATGAAGAAGTAATTAAAAATACTATCAGCATTGTACATACAATTTTATTTATTTTCATACCAATTCCCCTTAACGTAATTTTATCGTATATATTATATCAATAAAATTAAAATTAGTCCAGATTTAATTGCAATATATATAAAAAAAACTTAATTGTAACAAAATTGTTACAATTAAGTAATAAAGATGTATTAATTCTATTTTACTGTCTGTTCAAATACTTTTGCAACAAATTGTGCGACAGTTGAAGCACAAAATACTAATATAATTCCAATAACAAGTGGCATCATACCTGCTTTTATATCTGCCTTAGAATCAGCTGATGCATACATATATCTAATACCACATATTATAATTCCAGCAACGGAAGCTATCTGAATTAAAAATAAAACTGTTGTATATATATTGTCAAAAATACCTTTAGTTTTTCCAACATCGTTAATATCACCAGAAGGTATTTGATCAGGATTAAAGCCCCCACCAAAATTATCACCTGAAGTAGTACTACTACCACCATCATTTATAATTTGCTGCTGATTATTGGCAAATACATAATGACATGATGTAGTAAGAGTTAATACTATCATAAACATACATATTATCTTGCTATATTTTTTCATATTCATACCTCCAAAGTATTACATATATTATACCAAAAAAAAAAATAAAAGTCTATATATTTTTAAATAGACTTTTATTTTATATTTTATTAAATTTATTATAATACTTCATTAGTTACAGTTACAATGAATTGTACAACTGTTGCAGCACCAAATACTAAAACAGCACCCACAACTAATATTACCATTTGTTTTTTGATATCAGCTTTTGTGTCAGCAGATGCAAACATGTATCTTACACCAGCAAGTACTATAGCAGCTATAGCAGCTATTTGAAGTATTAATGATAGAGTTTTCCAAACGTTTTGTGCAGTACTATTAATAGTGCCAATACCATTAGCATTTCCAGCAAGATTATCAAAGTCTGTACCAATTGGTTCTGCAAATACACAAGATGTAAACAATACCATTACCATTACAAGTACTGGTAATACAGTCAACATTATTTTTTTAGATCTTTTCATAATTTTCCTCCTTTTGTGTTACCTCATAATATAATTATACCAAATTCAAATAAAAAAGCAATACTTTTTTTATTTTTAATATAAAAAATAATGATATTTAACTTTTTGTCGAATTGTTACGATTTGTTTTTCTTTACTTTTCAGACATTTGATTATATAATAATTATGGTGATTATTTGTTAAAAAAATTTATTTCTATATTTTTTATTCCTGTTTGCTTTTTTAGTCTATTTATCAATTCATCTAATACTGTAAATGAATATTGCTTTCCTTGTGATACTAAAATTATAACCTCAAAATATGGTTATAGAGATTTACTAGGTAATACAAATTTCCATAATGGAACTGATTTTGGTGCAACTAGAGGAAGTAAAATTTATGCAATTTCTAGTGGTACTATTACGCATGTTGGTTTTTTAAATGGATATGGTAACTCTGTTATAATATCTCATCAAAATGGTTACAAAAGTTTATATGGCCATATGGATGAAGCATATAATGTAAGTATTGGAGACTACGTTCCTAAAGGTTATTTAATAGGCTATGTTGGACCTAAATATCTTTCAAATGGGAAGCTAAATGGCTTTACAACAGGACCCCACTTACATCTTACAGTATTTGATAAAAATTCTAATACTATAGATCCTACTTTACTGAAGTTTAAATAATATGTAATTTTATATTATGTTTAAACATAATTTTGAATTATTATAAAAATATACTGTTTAATATAAAAATTAAATCTAAGAAAAGTAAAAAGATTATAAATATAAAATTGACAATATTAAATAAATGTTATATATTATTGACGGTGATTATTTCTGAAAAAACATTTTAAGAACTGTATTATATTTTTATGTATATTTATTATCATATTATTAATATTTAGTATATCATATAAGACTCATTTTTCATCAGATGCATATAAAATAATGAGAATAGGAGTTGAAGAATATGCTAAACAGACTATAGGAAATGGTAGAATATTCGAATATATAATATTATCTATATTTTCACATTTAAATATGTCTTATATAAATTTATATAGAATATTTATATTTATTTCAGCTTTTATTATAAGTATGTCTATATTTATTTTACTAAAAATATTCTATTCTTCTAAAAATACAAAAAAATTAAATATTTTTTTATTATTATCAATTTTAAATATTTTTATTACTGTATCTTTATCAGAAATGATGATATTTATAGAAATATTAAACATGTCAATATCAATATTAATGTCTATAATTGCAAGCATACTATTATTTAAAAATAATAACATATTATCATTAATAACATTAATATTGGCTTCATTAAATTATCAGGCTACTATAGTGATATTTATTCCAATATACCTTTTATTAGTTACTAGAAATAATACTATAAATAAAAAACACCTAATAAAAAGTATTGCTTTTTACTATTTTACTTTAGGACTTGGATATATATTATTAAAAGTAATTCAATCACTAGACTTTACTATAGATAATAGAGTTGGAAATGTAAACTTACTACTTAATATAACTTCAATATTAAAAAATTATATAAAATATGGATTTATACTTTTTGTTATAATATTCATAATAAATATAATTACTAAGCCTAATATTACTTCAACTAAAAACATATTAATTATATATTTATCTACACTAATTACAACTACATCATTAACTTTTTTAAATTCCTCTATACTTTCTTTTAGAATGATGTTTAGCTTATTTGGCATGGTTGGTATTATAGGTATATATTTATATAATAACATATCTCAAATAGAAAATATTAAACCAGCTATTATAATTCAAATAGTCTTTCTAATTATTAATATTACGTTATTCGGTTTATACACTAATCTAAGTATAAAACAAACTAATGAAAACAATAATATAATTAATGAGGTCACAAACATAGTTAATGAATCAAATTCTACAAATCAAAATATAGATAAAATTGCATTTTGTTATGATGAAAATGTAATAAGTTTTAACAACAAGTTGGCTGCAAATTACAAACCACATTATTCTCCGTGGTCTAGGAAATACTTTTTTGAATTAATATTAAACAAAGGTTTAGAAGAAACAACTATTAGTAAAGATTTATATAATTTATTTTTTTACAACAAAGACTGGAATGAATTTAATAAAGAACAAATACAAATAGTAGGAGATACAATTTTAGTATGTATATATTAAAATAAAGCATATGTTTTTAGCATATGCTTTATTTTAAATTATTCTACTACACTTTGTTCTACTTCTTTTTCTTCATCTTTATCTATAGCAAATTTTGATATTGATACCTCATAAGCCACTTTAGAAAGCACAGTTCCATCCTCTAATTTCTTTTCATACTTTCTAGATTGAATTCTACCTGTTAATTTAACACGTGAACCTACACTTAATGTCTCACAAAATTTTGCATTTCTTCCCCATAGAATACATGGGATATAGTCAGATTTTTTATATGATCTATTAACTGCAACCAAAACATCTGCAATCTCTCTACCAAGTGGAGTTTTTCTGTATATAGGATTTTTACAAATATAACCTATAAAATTTGCTTCATTTAGAGTAATTACACTTTCGTCTTCAACTACTTCTATTTCTTTTGCAAATATGGAAAGAACCAATTTACTCTTATTATCAACTAACTTATTATACGATCTAAATTGTCCTTTTATTTTTACTAATAAGCCGTTTTTTATACTTTTTATATCTATCAATCTTTCAGAAATTATTACTGGTAATACATCATTGTAATCACTTAGTCTTTTTGTTTCTAAATTGAAAGAATAAAATTTTTCTTCAAATACTTCATGACTAAACTCAGGCTCAGAAACTACTACACCACCTATTAGTATACTATTATTATCGCTATAATTTTCCATTACTATTTTTCCTCCTTTGGACTTTCATATTATTATTCATATGTAACAAGTCACAAAAAAATTACTGTGATATATTCATTATATCACAATAATTCGTTTTTGTAAATAGTTTATGTAAACATATCGATATTCAAAGTGGATGTTTATTATATTACTATTTCTTTAACAAGTCCATCATGTTCTTTTTATATGCTTCAACACCAGGTTGATTAAATGGATTAACATCTAAAATATATGCACTTATAGCACAGGCTTTTTCAAAAAAATATATTAATTGTCCTATGTTATATTCATTTAAATCTTCAATTTCAATTACACAAGTTGGAACACCACCATCAATATGTGCTTTTAAAGTTCCTTTATATGCTTGTTTATTAATATAATCAATTTCTTTATTGGCTAAATAATTAAGTCCATCTTTATTATCTTCAGTACTTGGTAATTTAATAAAGCTTCTATCAACTTTTACTTCCAAAACTGTTTCAAATATATTTCTTTTTCCTTCTTGTATCATTTGTCCCATTGAATGTAAATCAGTTGTTAGATTTACACCAACTGGGAAAATTCCTTTATGATTTTTTCCTTCACTTTCTCCAAATAGTTGCTTAAACCATTCGATAAAATATTGAAATGATGGTTCATAACTAGCTAGTATTTCTATATCTTTTCCTTTATTATACAATATATTTCTATATAAAGCATATCTATAACAATCATTTGCTTCTAACTTTCTATTATTATATCTAAATGAGGCAAACTGCGCTCCATCTAATATATCTTCAATCTCAATATT
Source organism: uncultured Clostridia bacterium (assembly GCA_944388565.1). Lineage (GTDB taxonomy): Bacteria > Bacillota > Clostridia > TANB77 > CAG-465 > CAG-465. The sequence continues at coordinate 3,936 of CALXJG010000036.1, read as the reverse complement.
TGCAACTGCCATTGGTAGTAATCCAACAGGTGTAAGTACTGAATATCTTCCACCCACATCATCAGGGATAACAAACATTTCATATTCATTTTCTTTTGCTATATCATGAAGAATTCCTTTTTCTTTATCAGTAGTAACATATATTCTTTCAGCTGCTCCTCTTATTCCATATTTTTCTTCAAGAAGAACTTTTAAAGTTCTAAAGGTAATAGCTGGTTCTAATGTAGTTCCAGATTTAGATATAACATTAATTGCTACATCTTTATCAGCAATATATTCTACTAAATTTCTTAAGTATTTACCACTTAAATTATTACCAGCAAAAATAATTTGAGGATGCTTTCTCTCACTTAATGGTAACATATTACTAAAGCTATTAGAAAATAAATCTATTATAGCCTTTGCACCTAAATATGAGCCTCCTATTCCAACTATTATAAATACATCTGCTTGATTTTGTATTCTTTTTGCACATTCTTTTATTCTTGAAATTTCTTCTTCATCTCTTTTTGTAGGTAAATCCATCCAACCAAGCATATCATTACCTAACCCATTTCTTTGTTCTAATTTATTATGTGCATGATTTAATTTATATAAATTTTGATTTATTTCTTCATCGGATATAAATTTCTTCATACCTGTAAAATCTAAAGATAACCCTTGCATATATACCTCCTAACAAAATATGATATTATATTTTGTTAATATAATATCATATTTAAACTTATTTTACAATATTGTAAGTTTTTTTAAAGTTATTATACATTAAATGTAATGTTAATGTAACAATTTATGATTAATTAATACATACTCAAGCTTAAGCAAGTTTTAATACTTGACCTATTGATAATAAATCACTCGATAAATTATTTAATCTTTTTAGTTCATTAACAGTTGTACCATATCTATTTGCAATTGACCATAACGTATCACCAGCTTTTACAACATATACTGTATTACTTAGTGGAATTCTTAAAATTTGACCTACTATTATTAAATTACTTGTTAGTCCATTAAATTCTTTTAAAGTATCTACACTAATATTGTATCTCTTAGCTATAGACCATAAAGAATCTCCTGATTTTACAGTATAAGAAATACTACTTGGAGATACTACTGGTTCAGAATAAGGTACCTTTAATACTTGACCTACAACTATAAGGTCATTAGTTAAATTATTAATTCTTTTTAACTCATATACAGTTGTATTATATAAATTTGCTATTTTCCACAATGAATCTCCTGATTTTACAACATATGTAATTTCGTTAGGCTTACTTACATTTCCACCTTCTGTCCTTATAACTGCATCTACAATTGCGTCTACATACCTTCTGTAATTTTGTTGTAATCTTCTTATATCTTCTTCATTATTTATAAATGCATACTCTATAATTAAAGGTTCTGTAACTCCTGTATCTCTATGTATAAAATAATAATCTTTTGACGGATCACTTGGTAAAGTTCTTTGATATACTCTTCTTACAACTTGCCCCTGTGACTCTAATGCACTTAATATATTTTTTGCCAAAGTATCTTCATTTCTTAAGGCATAAATTACTTCTGCACCCTCAGCAGTGTTTGGGTTTGCCGAAGAATTTATATGATTTGATAATACTATAACATTTGGGTTATTTCCATATGCTGCAAGTATTCTTCTTACTCTTTCATTCGGAGATACAGTTTCATCAGTAGAACGTACTAATGTAGCTGGTATTCCCTTTTCTAAAAATCTTTCATACATATAATTTGATATAGCAAGTGTTAAATCTTTTTCTTTTAAATTATTTGCAACAGAGCCTGGATCGGATCCGCCGTGTCCTGCATCTATTACTACTCTAAAATCACTCATAAATTTCCTCCAAAAAAACAATTATATATTAGTTATATATTAATTAATATATGAAAAAAGAAAAGTAAAAGTGATAAACTATATATTAAATTTAATATAACAATAAAAATATGTTACTTTATATAAAAATACCAGACATACTAAATCTGGTATCTTTATTATTTCGGATTTTTTTAAAATGCTATTTTAATGCTACTTAATTGAATTTATTAAAACTTATTAATTTTTAATAAATTAATCAACTTCCTTTGATACTTGTTCTATTGTTAATGTGTAACTTTGTAATTTTTCGTCAAGCCTTTTTTGACATTTTTCAAATACTTGGACTAATTGTTCTAAATTTCCTATCGTTTGTGCCTTATATAAAGCTTCTCTATATTCTTTATTATATTCATCATCAATAGCAATTAAATCAACATTATTCTCTAAACATTGTCTAAGTATAATAAATCTTCCAATTCTTCCATTACCGTCTTGAAAAGGATGTATATGTTCAAATTTTTGATGAAAATCAGCTATAGCATAAATATCTTTTTTACTTTCTTTCCAATCTTCAAGTAGATTATACATACTATTCTCAACTAAATGTGGTTCACACAATTTTAGGTCTGTCTTAGAAAGTCTATTTTCATATTTTTTCCATTTTCCAATATTGTCTATTTCATCATCTACAGTTCCTTTTTTTAATAATCTATGCCACTGCCATAATAAATATTTATCAAATGGTTCTTTTAATGTATTTATTACATTATCAAATAACTCTAATGAGTTCTTTGTTTCTATTACATCATCTAAAAAATGTTCACCGATTAACTTGCTTTTGCTCTAAAAGGTCTATTAAATTTTCTTTACTAAATGTACTTCCCTCAAGTTTATTTGAATGGTATAAATATTCTATTTTGATTGCATCATATACTGAATTTTTTATTTTAGATAATTTTTGCATAGTATTAATTGATATTTTCAATACTTTTCCTCCCTTCATATTTTAATTTGCTAAAATCTCCTTAGATTCATATTAATATTATACCACACTTTTACTAATTTTTGTTGTTTTTTTATTCCTATATATAAAAAAATAAAAGTGATAAACTATATATTAAATTAATGTAACAATAAACACATGTCACTTCTTCTAAAGAAGATAGTTTTCTTTATACCATTTTGCAAATTGATCCTTTGCATCTCCCCAATATGATGCTTCTTTTTCATAATCAATATCTCTTAATTCACTTAAAGTTCTAGTTTCACCATCTGGTATAAAAAACTTATCATGCCACCTTCCTCTTTTCCCTCTTGCTTCATATGCAATTGTTCCAGTTCCACCTCCAGAAAATACTATAGCTTTATTTCCTGGCTTGCAAAAAGCAAAACAATGTTCAATCCTTGCTTTTCTATTCTTTTCATTTTTTAATAACTCTAAAAATTTTTCAATCCCTATTTGTTTATCAAAATAATGATTATATGGACCTGGAAGCCCACCTAATGCATCAATATATAACCCAGTATCTGATTTTAAAACAGCTGTTTTTAATTTATTTGCAGCATATTCAGCACTAAATGCTGCAACTTCTTTACATGTACTTGCCTGAATTTCTAATATTTCAAAGTTTGGATTAACTATTTCAATATTAAATCCATACTTTTTAGAAAAGAATTCATTTGCTTCATTAACTTTATTTGGATTAGTTGTTAAATAAATTAATTTCTCCACATTATCCTCTCCCTATAATACTATTTTTTTTATTTTACCATATTAAAATTTTCTTATATATTATTAAATAAGTTAACTAAGTTTCACGTCTTTAATACTTTTCACTAGATAAACATTCACGTTTTTAGCACATTATTATTTCTTGTTAACCATTTAAAAATCTTTATTTGTATTTCTATATACCAATATAACATTTTTCCTTTATGAATTCCTTTATTTTATTTTCATCTTTACCTTCATAGTATAAAATAAGTAAATCTTTGAATTCTTGTATTAATTCTGCTGGAATTGCCATAATTCCTTTTCCTTTTGAAATTAAATAATGATTACTATATATTACAGCTGTTCTTTTATTTCCATCAATAAATAC
>CALXJG010000035.1 GCA_944388565.1 uncultured Clostridia bacterium | reverse complement strand
AATATTTATAGTTTTATGATAAATAATGACCCAATTGCTTTAGAAGTAGAAATATTAGCTAAAAATAATAAAATATACAAATATGGTTTTGAAGTTTTAAAGGATACAATTATTTCAGAGTGGTTATTTGAGAAAAGAGTAAATAAATTCTATGCTATTTTCGAAAGAGAAAATAACAATGTATCAATGAAACCTAATAAAATTTCAGATTTAGTGAATATAGATGAAAGAACTTTATTTTTAAATATATATAGTAAAATAGATAGAAACAATGAGGATTTTAGCAATGTATATGATTGGTTTGTGAATAGCATGTATTTAGACTTAGGTAATCCAAATTTTGAAAGATTTATAAATAACAGAGTTTCATTAAAAATACTAAGTGATGAAAACTATAAAAAAGAACTACTAAAATTTATAAAAACATTTGATTCTGGAATTGAAGGGATAAAAACTACACCAGATTCAATAGAAGCTGTTAAAAGTAATAATGGTATTATAGATATTGAAGTTCTTCACAGAGGAGAAAATGGAGAGTTAAAAGCATTACCATTTTATTTAGAATCTAATGGTACGAGAAAAATGTTTCACTTATTTGATTTCTTTATGGATGCATTAAAAAATGGAATGGTATTATTTGTTGATGAATTAGATGCAAAATTACATCCACTATTAACTAGATATATTATTAACTTATTCCATAATAGTCAGACTAATATAGGAAATGGTCAGTTAATATATTCAACACACGATACGGTAAACTTAAACAAAGAAACATTTAGAAGAGATGAAATATGGTTTGCAGAAAAAGATAAAGATGGAATTTCAGAAATATATGCATTATCTGATTATATATTAGAAGATGATAAAAATGCAGGTAAAAAAGTAAGAAATGATGCAACATACAATAAAGATTATTTAACTGGAAGATATGGTGCTATTCCAGTATTGGAAGAGTTTGATATAATACATGAAGAATAATAAAAATATATCAAGGAAAGACAGATTAAAAAGTAAGAGGCTTGCACCAGCTAATTACTTAATTGTATGTGAAGGGAAGCAAACTGAACCCAATTATTTTAATGGATTAAAGAAAAAGATAAATGAAAAGTATGGAAGCAAAGTTGATGTATTAATTCCTAATATTGAAATAAAAGGAACAGGTGAAAATACCACAGCTTTAGTAAAATATACAGATAAATTTGTAAACTATTCAAATAAAAGATATGGACAAGTTTGGGTTGTATTTGATAAAGATGATTACTCAGATGAACAATTTGATAAAGCAATTAAAACCTGTGACTATAATGTAGCTTGGTCTAATCCTAATTTTGAATTGTGGTTATTATCACATTTTAAGAAAGTAAGCAGATATATTTCAAAAGACAATGTACTACAAGAATTAAGTAAAGAATTTCAGAAAAAAGGTTTAGGGGAATATACTAAAAACGATACAAACATTTTTGAAAAAGTTACAAGTGAAGAAAGGCTACATACAGCAATAAAGAATTGCGAATATATGGAAGAATTAAACAAAGATGGACAAGCATCGCAAAGAAATCCAATGACCAAAGTGTACAAAATAATAGATGGATTAAAAGAATATTTAGAATAAAGTATACAGAAGAAAAGCAAAGTATGAGAGTAATTAAAAGTTGCAGGATTATTTTGCTTTTTTTGATAATAAAAGACAAGTTTCGACAAAATATTTGTAACAAATATGATATATATGAAAAAATTGGAGAAAGTAAATGAATGAAAGATTAGGAATTGATTTAAAAGTACAAAGGATACTAAAAGGAGTATCGCAAGAAAAAATGGCTGAAGATTTAAACATAAGTCGATCTAAGGTGTCAAGCTGGGAAACAGGTAGGAGAGAAATGAGTCTATATGATGCTGTAATTGTTAGTGATTATTTTGATGTAAGTATGGACAATTTATTTAATAAAAAAGCGTTAAATTCAGAACAAGTTTTACAAATAGCAAAACGATATTTTGAAAATGACAAAATATCGTTAGAAGAAAAGAAAGAAACCTTAAAAAGAATATTTTATCTAAAAAATGAAAGAGAAGCAAAAGAAATTATATAATGATACAGTATGACTCAAAAATTTCAAAAAATTATAATTTTTTAGTCAAATATTATATAGAATTATCAATAGAAAAACTTTATAATAATTATATCAAGTACTTGAGAACAAAAATATATAGTATTAGAGAAAAGAGGCGATAAGGAATGGAATCACATATTTTTTCAATTATAACAGCATTAATAAGTGGAGTTATAACATATTTGGTGGCTAGAAGTGGAAATAAAAAAGATATTGAATTAGTTAAAATGCAAAACAATGCAGACATGGAAAAATTAATGAATCAGCACAAAATTGATATTGAAGCGATGAAGGAGAAACATAAGTTAGAATTAGAGTTAAAAGAGATTGAACAAAAATACAAATTAGAAATATTAAAACTGGAAAATGATAATGAAATTAAGAAAACAACGGAAATAGCCAATAATGAGTCTATGAATACAGCAACTAATCAGATTTTTGGAAGTATATTTGGAAGAGAAGTAGTACAAGAACAGATAGATAATGCAATAAGGGAAGCCTTTAACAAGACAAAAGTGAAAGGAGAATAAAATAAAAATGATAATTAAAATCCCGCAGTATATTATTAAGAATAGTTTTATAAATGGAAATAATATTTTTCAATTAGGCTTTAAAGGATTAAATGAAGAGGTTGAATTAGATGAATGTGAAGATGGATATTTACTAAAAACGATTTTAGATGAAGATATACTAATAACTAATCAAAATAGAAGATTTAAAAATTATAAATATATATTAAAATATAAGGATTCAGAACTAAACGAAAGAACTGAATTAAAATGGTTTAGATATGTGCAGGATGAAAGTATACAAGAAATAAAAGAAATGTATGAATCAAATTATAAAATAAAAAAGGAAATAGTGGAGAATGACAATATAATCAGAATAGGATTAAGAACACCACAAGTAGGAGCTATTTATGCAATACTATCTAACATCACTAACCCAAAATATAAAGAGGGAATAGTAGTAATGCCAACAGGAACGGGAAAAACAGAAGTAATGCTTACGACTTTTTTAAGTGAAGAGATAAAAAGACTAATAGTTATTACTCCTAGTAATGCATTAAGAGAGCAAATAGGAAATAAATTTAAGCAATTAGGAATATTAAGAAAATTAGGCATTATAAATAGAAATTGTAAATATCCTGTTGTTGGAATCTTAAAGAAAGGATTTAAATCAAAAGAGGAAGAAGCAGAATTTTTTAAACAATGTAATGTTGTAATTACAAGTATGCAATTAGCCATAAATTTAGACACAAAAAATATGAATAATAATTTTTCACATTTATTTATTGATGAAGCCCATCATATTACATTGAATAAATGGGGAGATATAGCTAATAAGTTCAAAAATAAAATTGTACAATTCACAGCTACACCATTTAGAAATGATGGGAAAATGCTGAAAGGAGATATTATATATAAATATAGTTTACTGCAAGCACAAGAAGAAAAATACTTTAAAGCTATTAATTTTGAACCAGTTATGCAATTTGATGAGCAAAAAGCTGATGAAACAATAGCTAAAAAAACAGTTGAAGTATTAAAAAAAGATATAGAAGATGGTTTGGAACATGTTGCTATGGCAAGGGTTGAATCTATTAGAAGGGCAGAGCAAGTATCAGAAATATATAATCAAATAGCACCGGAATTCAAACCGTTAATGATAAATAATGAAATGAATAAAAATAAGAAAAATGAAATATTAGAAAAGCTTTATAAAGGAGATTGTAAAATCATTATTTGTGTAAATATGCTAGGAGAAGGTTTCGATTTCCCAAGATTAAAAATTGCAGCAATACATGATCCACACAAATCTATAGCAACCACTATACAATTTGTAGGAAGATTTACAAGAACGAGTAATAATAAGATTGGAGATGCTACTATAATAGCTAATATTTCGAATGAGATGACGAATAAAGCTATGGAAGAGTTATATTCACAGGATTCAGATTGGAATAAGATTATTAGACAAACATCAGATGTATTAGTTGACAAAGAAGATAGAAAAATTAAATTTTTACAAAATTTTGAGGGGGAAATTCCAGAAATAGTTCCACTCCAAAATATATATCCTGCATTGAGTATGTATACTTTTAAAACAAAATATCAAAATTTTTTAATTGACAGAGCAATAGAAAAAATAAAGAATGATAATATTATTATATCACAGAACTATGAAGAAAATATGCTAGCCTGTATAGAAAAACATGTAGGAAAAACTGATTGGTGCAGAAATGAAGACATTAGAGAGGTTGTATTTGACTTATATATTATATATTTTGATAAAGATAAAAAAATCATTTACATAGGAACTACTACAAAGAATCCACCTACAGAAATACTAAATAAATGTTTTGAAGATGCAGAACCAATAAATGGTGAAAATACCTTTAAATGTTTATATAATATACAACGACTAAAACTTTCTACATTGGGATTGAATGCAAATAATAGTGGATACGTAAGTTATAGAATGTACGCAGGAAGAGATGTAATAGAGGGAATATCTGATCCAAATAAATTAAACTCATATAAAAATAATTTATTTGGAAAAGGATATGAAAATCAAGATGAAACAAGTATTGGATGTTCTAAAAAAGGAAAAATATGGAGCAAAAAAATTGGTAACCTATTGGAATGGAAAGAGTGGTGTGATAGAGTAGGAGAAAAAATTTGTAATCCTGATATTAAGGTAGAAGAAATTATAAAAGATATACCAGTTCCTCAAGATATAGAAAAATTACCTAATAAGGTTCCAATATGTATAGAATTTCAACCTGATATATTAATTGACAATGAAAGTAGATACATCATAAGATGTGGAGACAAAACAGCTGAATTAACAGAGGTTGATATAAAATTATCTGATGATATAGAGAATGGAAAAATAAAATTTGTAATAGAAAGTGAAGAAAATGGTATTAATGAAAAAGTTGAAATGAAGATAATTAACAAAAAGGCAGTTTATTCTAAAGAGGGGAAAACAGTAGAAATAAAAACAGGATATAGATATAAAGAGCTAACAGAATGGTTTGGATTATATCCTCCTAAAATAACTTATGCAGATGGCTCAACACTGGAGAATACATATTATCTAGAAGCAACCACAAAAGGAATTCCTAAATTTAACAAAGAAGATATTATTGTATATAATTGGGATAAAATAGATATTAGAAAAGAATCTCAAGGAATTGAAAAAGAAAATGATACAATTCAATATAAAGTAATTAATACTATTAAGTCTAATAGGTATGATTTGATTTTTGATGATGATGGTTCTGGAGAAATATCAGATATTATAGCTATAAAAGTCGATAGTGAGATAATTAATATAGATTTGTTCCATTGTAAATATTCAAAAGAAGATTTACCTGGGGCAAGAATAGGAGATTTATATGAAGTATGTGGACAAGCTCAAAAATCAATTAATTGGAAAATAAAACCAGAAAGATTGTTGAAACACATATTAAGAAGAGAGAATTTAAGAGAAAATAAACACAATGGAGCAAGCAGATTTGAAATAGGTGATAAAAACACAGTTAATTCATTGATAAACATGTCAAGAGTATATTCAACTAAAATGAATATATATATTGTTCAACCAGGAGTATCTAAAAATAAAGTAACAGATGCTCAGCTAGAATTATTAGGAGTTACTAAAACGTGGTTGTTTGATACATTAGGAATTAAACTGTATTTAATAGCAAGTAAATAATATTTTAAATTTGTTTTATTCTAAATTGTTATGATTATAAATTAACCGGAAGAAACTGAAATTCTTCCGGTATTAATAATTGTCTATAATTTAAAACATCCACCAATTAACTGCACCCCATCACAAAATCCATTCCTATAATACTTCTCATTCCAATAGCAAAGATAATCCATAAAATTCTTATCAAGTCTATCTAATTGACTTTTCACATATTTTTGATTCTGTTTAGGAACATTCTTTAAAATACTTTCACAAATTTCATCAAAATAAATATAATGTTTTTTATCTTCTTTAGTAAGTGTGCCTAAAACCATTTCTTCTCTAAAACTTAACCAATCTCTTAAAATATCATCATTAACTTCTCTAAAATTATTCATTAATATTAACCTCCATTTTTATAAATTTTAAAATTCTACACATCAAAACACTAAAAAACTTGCAATAACAAACTAAAAAATATATTGAAATTTCATATGTTTGATGCCTCAAAAAATTGGGGACAAATTGGGGACAATCATTGCAAAAAAGCACAGATTTTAACAATTTTCATAATCATACCAATTTGCTATAACCCTATTAAAACCAATAAAAACTCAAGTTAATAAAATTCTTCAAAAATCACAATTAAATTCTCATAACCCGAAGGTCATAATTAATTCTATTTATTAATTCAAAGCTAGTATATATATTCTAATTTTTGTATATCGAAAGTATTAAAATAAGCATTGTATCCATTGACTTTTACATATCCCTGTTATATAATCTTGTCGCAGACATGAAAACTCAATTTTAATTAAAAAGGAGGCTTTTTACGTGAGTAAAAAAAATTCAATGTATGATGTATGTATAATTGGTGCTGGTATTGCTGGGATATGTGCAGCATATGAAATTAGCAAAGTAACAGATCTTTCTGTACTTGTTGTAGAACAAGGAAATGAAATTTTAAAGCGGAAATGCCCTAAATTAGAAGATAAGACAATTGAAAAATGTTTGAATTGTAAACATTGCAGCATTATGAATGGTTTTGGAGGTGCTGGTAGCTTTTCTGATGGAAAGTATAATATAACTACAGAATTTGGTGGATGGCTTTCTGATTATGTTTCAGATGAAGAAGTAATTAAAGCTATCAACTATGTCGATAGTATAAATATGCATTTTGGTGCTACAGATGAAATTACAGATGATAACAGTGAATTTGTAAATAAGTTTAGTAAAAAAGCTCTTGAATATGATTTGCATTTGCTAAAAGCAAAAGTAAAGCATATCGGTACAGAGAATAATTTTAATATTCTTGCCAAAATGTATGAATATTTAAAAGACAAAGTTACTATTCTTTGTGATACAAAAGTTGAAAAAATTACAAGGAATAAGAATAAAAATCATACGCATAGGTATATCCTTACGCTTGACAATGAAGAAATGGTCCATTGTAGATATCTGATTGCCGCCCCAGGTCGTTCAGGATCGGTTTGGTTCTCTAATGAATGTAAAAAGCTTGGTATAAAGCTTTCAAATAACCAAGTTGATATTGGGGTTAGAGTTGAACTTCCAGCAGAAATCATGTCAGATATTACAGATAATCTTTATGAAGCAAAAATAAAATATATGACAAAATGCCATAAACATTACGTTAGAACTTTCTGTATGAACCCATATGGATATGTTGTAAATGAAAATGTAGATGGTATTATCACAGTAAATGGTCATAGCTATGCGGATAAAGAAAGAAGAAGTAAAAATACCAATTTTGCTCTTCTTGTAAGTCTTACTTTTACAGAACCTTTTAAAGATCCAAATATGTATGGAAGACAAATTGCAACCTCTGTAAACATGATAGGGGGCGGCGATATAATTGTCCAAAGATTTGGTGACTTAAAAGATGGAAGAAGAACAAATGAAGATAGACTTAGCAGATCTACAGTAAAACCAACATTAAAAGCAACACCTGGAAATCTTGGACTTGCAATGCCTAAAGATCCACTTGAAGATATCATTGAAACTTTAGAAGTGTTAAATAAAATTGCACCAGGAGTTGCAAATGTTGATACTCTTCTTTATGGACTTGAAGTTAAATTCTATAGTGCCAAGCCAGATTTAAATAGCAGCCTTGAAATAAAAGACAATGAAAATTTCTATGCTATAGGTGATGGTGCAGGAATTACAAGAGGCCTTGCACAAGCAGGTGCTAGTGGAATTATTGCAGCGAGAGATATTATTCGAAAAGAAAAAACAAATTAACAAAAAAGTGTGCCCTAAGATTATTAGGACACACTTTTCCTGTTATATATTATAGGTTCTAAAAAATAATATATTTGTATAGTATATAGTGTATTTTAATACAAAGAACTAGATTTTTTTACTATTTTATTGTATAATGTTATGGAAATAAAAAGGTGATAATAATGAGTGATAAGAAAATAATATTAACAGGAGATAGACCTACAGGAAATTTACATATAGGGCATTATTTTGGTTCTTTACAAAATAGGGTAAAATTACAAGAAGAATATGAGCAATATATATTAATTGCTGATGTTCAAGCTTTAACAGATAATTTTAACAATCCAGAAAAGGTAAGAAAAAATGTTATTCAAGTAGCAATTGATTATTTATCATGTGGTATAGATCCAAATAAAAGCCATATATTTATACAATCAATGATACCTGAACTTGCAGAACTTACAATATATTATTCTAATTTAGTTACTGTATCAAGATTAAAAAGAAATCCTACAATAAAGACTGAAATTAAGCAAAAAAAAGAGTTGTTTGGAGATGATGGAAATTTAGTTACTTATGGATTCTTAGGTTATCCAATAAGCCAAGCTGCTGATATTACAGCATTTAATGCAAATATAGTTCCAGTTGGTGAAGACCAAGAACCACTTATAGAGCAAACAAAAGAAATTGTTAGAAAATTTAATAGTATGTATGGTGATGTACTAGTAGAACCAGAGATATTACTTAGTAAAACTGCTAGGGTTAAAGGATTAGACGGAAATTCTAAAATGGGTAAGAGTTTAGGAAATGCAATATATCTTTGTGATAGTGAAGAAGAAATAACAAGAAAAGTAATGTCTGCCCTAACAGATACTACAAAAATAAAAAAAGATGATCCAGCAAATCCTGAAGTATGTATGGTAGGGTATTATCATGATTTATTTAGTAAAAATGAAAAAGATACTATATATAGTGAGTGTAGAGCTGGTGCAAGAGGTTGTGTTAATTGTAAAAAGCAACTTGCAAAAAACATTTGTGATTATTTAGAGCCTATTCGCAAGAAAAGGAAATATTATGAAAATAATATAAAACTTGTTGAAGAAATATTAATGGAAGGAACTAAAAAAGCAAAAGAAACAGCATCACAAACATTAAAAAGAGTTAAAGAGGCAATGAAAATTAATTATTTTGAATAATAATTGCCGTAAATAGATTGGAGAAAAATATGGTAATAGACTATGTAAAAATAAAAGTAAAAGCAGGTAATGGAGGAAACGGAATTGTAAGCTTTAGAAGAGAAAAATATGTTGCTAATGGCGGACCAGACGGAGGAGATGGTGGCAGAGGTGGCAATGTTATCTTAAAAGTTGATCCAAGTGTTAATACATTACTTGACTTTAGATATAAAAAAGAGTTTAAAGCACAAGATGGAAAAAACGGTGAAGGTGCTAGACGTTCTGGTAAATCAGGTCAAGATTTATATATTTCCGTTCCAAAAGGTACAATTGTAAAAGATATAGATAAAGGAAGTATAGTAGCTGATTTATCTAATGATGGCCAAGAATTCATAATAGCAAAAGGTGGAAAAGGTGGAAGAGGAAATCAACATTTTGCAACCCCAACAAGACAAGTACCAAACTTTGCAGAAGCTGGTAAGCAAACAAAAGAAAAAAATATAGAATTAGAGCTTAAAATGTTAGCTGATGTTGGATTAATTGGTTTCCCAAATGTAGGTAAATCTACAATTATATCAATAGTTTCATCAGCAAAACCAAAGATAGCAAATTACCACTTTACAACTTTGGAACCAGCTTTAGGAGTAGTTAAACCAAAACACGGTGATCCTTTTGTTATGGCTGATATACCAGGAATAATTGAGGGAGCAAGTCAAGGTGTTGGACTTGGTATTAAGTTCTTAAAACATATAGAAAGAACAAGGCTACTTTTACATGTAATAGATATAACTGGACAAGAGGGAAGAAATCCAACAGAAGATTTCTTTAAAATAAATGAGGAACTTAAAAATTATAGTGAAAAGTTAGCAAGTAAAAAGCAAATCGTAGTTGCAAATAAAATGGATTCTTTATCAGATAATAGTTTACTTGAAGAATTAGAAAATGTTTGCAAAGATAAAAATTTAAAATTGTTTAAAATTTCAGCTGCTACAAATCAAGGGTTAGACGAATTAATAGAATATTTAGCTAATGAATTAAAAAATATACCAAAAGAAGATATAGTAACAATTGATGATACATATGAGCAAGATGAAATATTAGAACAAGAGTGGAATGTTGAAAAGATAAAAGATGATTATTATTTAGTAACAGGTGCACCTATTGAAAGACTTATGAGTAAAGTTAATGTATTTGATATAGAATCTAGGCAATATATGCAAAGAGTATTAAATAATATGGGCGTTATGGAAAAATTAAAAGAGCTAGGATTAAAAGATGGTGATGTAATAGATATATTAGGTTACCAAATGGAATATAGCGAATAATTATATATTATTAAAGATCAATAAAAGAAATTTTATTGGTCTTTTTTGTCGAAAAAAAGATATAATAATTAATTGCATTTAAAATTACTAATAATATGTATGGTGATAATATGAGCTACTTGTATATAATATTAGGAATTATTGTTTTAATAATCATATTAATTTTATTTATTCCTTTAAAAGTTGAAATAAAATTTAGTCTTAAAACTAAAAATCAAAATAATAAAGAGAATTTAAAACTTAGTAATTATATAAAAATATACATTCTTAGATTTATACGAGTAAAAAAGTTTAATATAAAACAAAAAGAAAATACAGGTAAAGAGGCAAGTGGTGATTCAAAAGTTTTAAAGCAGATTATTGATAATTCGGTAAATGTAATAGAAAATTTAATAGGATATGAGAAACAAGATTCAGTTTTGTTAAGCAAAAAAGATATCGGAAAATTAAAGAAAAATGCAAGTTATAGTAAATTTTACCTAAATATTGGTTATAATTTTAAAGATCCATTAGTAAATGCATATATGATGGCTTTTTTAAATTCAGTTATAAATATGTACTTGTCAAAGAATATAAATAGATTTAATATTGACAGAACAAAATATAGCACATATATTTCAAATAAAGTTTATGATATTGATTTTTATAGTATAATAAATCTAAATCTTGTAAATACTATTATTGTAATAATAAAATTAATTATTAAATTAAAAAAGGTGGTAAATAAAAATGGAAAACAAACAACATCCAATTGAAAATTTAATGATGACTGCTATGACATCACTTGAAAGTATGGTAGATGTAAATACCATAGTAGGAGATACTGTGACTAGTCCAGATGGTACAATTATTATACCAGTATCTAAAGTATGTTTCGGATTTGCAGCAGGTGGTAGTGAATTTAATTCAAATAAATTAAATAAATTCTCTGAAAATGGGAATTTACCTTTTGGTGGAGGTAGTGGTGCAGGTGTAAATATTTCACCTATGGCTTTTCTAGTTGTAAAAGATGGTAATACAAAATTACTTACTATGAATGGTGTAAGTCCAGTTGAAAAACTTGTTGATATTGTACCAGATGTAATTAACAAGGCACAAGAATTAATTCAAAAAGGTTTAGAAAATCCAAATAAAGTATTAAAGCAAAATATAGCAGCACAAACAGAAGAAAAAAAGACAAGAACTGCAGCTGAAGAAAAAAATCCAGATGATTTTGAAGATGAAATATAACAAAGAAAAGACGGGCAATTACGCCCGTCTTTTCTTTGTGGCTTTCAGTATGCGGGTAAAAACTACCCATCTACCATGTAGGTAGGCTGCTGAAAAAGCCGATCCACATACTGCCACCATTAGTACAGCAAACTGTACTAATGGTTCCTGACTTTCAAACCAAGCAGGGATGGCTCCCTCCTCAGTCTTAAGGTTCTGTTCAAGGCTTTCACGTTCTGCTACAGCAGAACTATAGGCCTTGAATCCTATTGAACCTTCAGGAGCAGACTTATACTGCTCCTGGGATATGCTGTTGTTATACAGCATATCCTTTTTTACCTGCTCTTCTACTGCCAATGTAAGCAGTAGAAGGGATATCGCGATCACTAGGATCGCTGACAGGTCTCTCAATAACCGCATTTTCTTTTTTCTCCTTTCGCCACATCAAACTTATTAAATAATCATGTATACACGTATACAAATCATCCAATAAGCCTAATATGGCTTTATTTTTTTGTTTTTATACTAATTATAATTATATCACAAAATTATAAAAAAGTCAATTTTTATGTAAATCTAGAATGCTATATGGAAATAATTAATTATATATAATCTTAGGTTGACTTTTACTTTACTTGATTGTATAATGTATATGAAATATTTTGGAGGTATAGTAATGGAAAAAGTAAAGCAAATGGATTCATTAAAAGATATTATTAATATTAGATATGATATGTTTAAAGATAAAGTTGCTTTTTTAGAAAAAGAAGATGGTAGTAAGGAATTTAGAAAAATAAAATATTCTCAAGTTAAAGAGGATGTTAATGCACTTGGAACAATAATGTTAAAAAAGTTAAATTTAAAAGATAAAAAAATCGCTGTTATAGGTGAAAATAGCTATAGATGGTATGCAACATATATGGCAGTAACTTGTGGTGTTGGAATTATAGTACCACTTGATAAAGAATTACCTGCAAATGAAATTCAAAACTTGTTAGAAAGATCAGAGGCAAGTTGTATAGTTTATTCTAGTAGAAAAAAAGAATTTATTGATGGAATAAGAAATAATCTTCCTAAAGACATGATATATATTGAAATGAGTAAAAATAAGTCAGATGATGCTTCTTATTCATGGGATGAACTTGTAAAAGAAGGAAAAGAACTTGTGGATACTGGTGAAAACGAATATATAGATACTAAAATTGATAGAGAAGAGTTTAGGATATTACTTTTTACATCAGGAACAACAGCTGCTGCTAAAGGTGTTATGTTAAATCATAGAAATATTTGTGCTAATACACTTGCTTGCTATCATTTAGTTCCACAAATGGGTGAATATACTTATTTATCTGTACTTCCAATGCACCATACATATGAATTTTCATTAGTATATATATATGGTACATATATAGGAGCTACAATAGGAATTTGTGAGGGACTTAAATATGTAGCTAAAAATATGAAAGATATACGTCCACATGTATTATTTGCTGTACCTGCATTAATAGAAAAATTAAGCTCTAAAATTGATAAAGCAATTGCAGATACCGGAAAAGAAAAAATAATAAGAACTGCTGGAAAGTTAGCAACTGGTCTTAGTAAAATCGGTATTGATTTAAGAAGAACAATATTTAAATCTATTCAAGAAAATTTTGGTGGTAATTTAAAATACATATTTTGTGGAGCAGCGCCACTTGACAAGGATATTATATTAAAATTAGAAAGTTATGGCTTTAAATTTTTACAAGGATTTGGAGTTACAGAAGCATCTCCATTAATAGCCGGAACACCACTTGATGATAGAGCTGCTGGCACTTGCGGAAAAGCTGTTTATGGAATGGAAGTAAGAATTGATTTAAGTAAAAATGAAGATGAAAATAGTAATGTTGGTGAGATAATTGCAAAAGGTGATAGCATAATGATGGGCTATTACAAAGATGAAGCAAAAACAAAAGAGGCTCTTAAAGATGGTTGGTTCTATACAGGAGATTTAGGATATTTTGATATAAAAGGTAACCTAGTTATAACTGGTAGAACAAAGAATGTTATAGTTACTTCAAATGGTAAGAATATTTATCCAGAGGAATTGGAAACATTAATTAACAGAATTCCACTTGTTGAAGAATCTATGGTTTATGGTGCAAAAGATCCTAAGAATAAACAAGAATTAATTGTAACAGCTAAAGTTACTTTAAATGAAGAATATATTGAAGAGACATATGCTTCAACTAGACCCTCAGATGACGAAATATATAAATTAATATGGGAAGAAATAAAGAAAATAAATAGATCTTTAGTATCATATAAAGCAATAAAAAAATTAGAAATTAAAAAGGATGCATTTATAAAAACAACAACTATGAAAATAAAGAGATTTGCAGAATTAGAAAAAGATAATAAAAAATAGGCTGAAGCCTATTTTTTTAATTATCTACAAAAGTATTTGCGGGAGCTGTAATTTTATTTAAATTACCTATTTTTATTATTGGCATAGTACCGTTATATTCGCCTTTAATTATTACACCTGTTACTTCAACCCATTCGTTATCTATTAATTTACCTGCATCATCATATTCACATAAAAAACCAGCAACTGTATCTTCATTATTAATTATTGTATTTCTACCGCAAACAAAATATTTTTCTTTAAAATCTGGCATTCTAAATACAAAACCACTCATTTTAACAGTTTTTCCAATATTTTCATCTATATTTTCATGAATTTGCTTTAATATAGAAGTATAATTATCTTCTGTTAAGACAAAATCATAATTATTATCTAAGTTTGCATTAACAACTTTTGAATTATTATTACCAAATTCAATTATTGTAGCAATTATTGCAGCAACTAAAATACATACTAGAAAAATTTTTTTAAAATCTAATTTGAAGTTTACAACAAACATATAATTCACCTAACCCTATAATCTAATACAGTATATTCAAAAAAAATCTTTATATGATAATAAAGTAGTTGTATAAATATTTTTAGCTATATTTAGTATTTTTTTTATAATATAGGAAAAATCGATTTTTTCAAAAATAAATGTGAATTTAAATTTTGTCGAAATTTGCGATGAAA
>CALXJG010000034.1 GCA_944388565.1 uncultured Clostridia bacterium | reverse complement strand
ATGAAAGAGATAAAAAGAGATTTATATTTAAAAAAGTTGATAGATAGAAAAGAAAATGATTTAATAAAAATTATAACAGGAATTAGAAGATGTGGTAAGTCATATTTACTAGATCCAATTTTTAAGAGATATCTTACAGAAAATGGAGTAGATGAAGAGCATATTATAAAATTAGAACTTGATTCCATAGAGAATAAAGAATATAGAAATCCTAATAAACTATATGAATATGTAATGAAAAAAATTACAGATGATAGAATGTATTATATATTATTAGATGAGATACAAAAAGTTGAAGACTTTGAAAGTGTATTAAATAGTTTTTTAAGAAAAAAGAATTTGGATGTATACATAACAGGTAGTAATTCAAAATTTTTATCAAGTGATATAGTAACTGAATTTAGGGGTAGAGGAGATGAAATCAGAGTATTTCCTTTATCGTTTTCTGAATTTTTTGAAGCATATGAAGGAGATAAAAAAGATGCATTTAATGAATATATAACTTATGGTGGAATGCCTTATATACTATCTAGAAAAACAGAAGAAGAAAAAGGCAAATATTTAAATAACTTATTTGATAATACTTATATAAATGATATTATTGAAAGAAATCATATCCAAAAAGATGATAAGTTGAATTCTATTATTAATATGATAGCCTCATCAATAGGTTCTTTAACTAATCCAAATAAAATAGAAAATACTTTTAAAAGTAATAATATTAGTGATATTACAATTCCTACAATAAATAATTATTTGAACTATTTGATAGATGCATTTTTAATAAATAAAGCTGAAAGATTTGATATAAGAGGTAAAAAATATATTTCTACACCATCAAAATATTATTTTACAGATGTTGGATTAAGAAATGCAAGACTAAATTTTAGACAACAAGAGGAAACACATCTTATGGAAAATGTTATATACAATGAATTATTGGTTAGAGGATATAATGTTGATGTAGGAGTTGTTGAAATAAATGAAGAAAATAAGGAAGGCAAAAAAATTAGAAAACAAATAGAAGTTGATTTTGTATGTAATCAAGGAAGTAAAAGATATTATGTGCAATCTGCATTTGCAATACCAGATAAGGAAAAAATGAGACAAGAGCAACGACCATTTAATTATATTCAAGATTCATTTAAAAAAATTATTGTGGTAAGAGAAAATATAAAATTATGGAGAAATGAAGAAGGAACTGTAATAATGGGAATAGAGGAATTTTTATTAAACAAAAATAGTTTGGATTTATAAAATAGAAATAAGAATCAGTTACTTAAAAAAATTAGAGTAACTATATAAGTAAATCGAGTAAGAACTTTATAAATTTTTGTAATACTGAGGTGAAAAGTAATGAGAAAGATGAAAACACTTTTTAAAAGACAATTTGAAAATCATGTAATAGTAAAATGCTTAAATGAAGTAGAACCTGAATGCCAGTGGGTACTGAACCGGAGAAGGTTTGGCAACAGAAAAAATAGATGGGACATGTTGTTTAATAAAGAATGGGAAAATTTATAGAAGATATGATTATAAAAAAGGAAGAACTCTGCCACAAGGTGCAATTCCTTGTCAAGAAAGACCTGATCCAGTAACAGGACATTTTCCACATTGGCTTTTATGTGCTAAAAGCGATCCAAATGCAAAATATTATTTAGAGGCTTTTGAAAGGCAAAGAAATGATGATTTAGAAGAAGGAACTTATGAATTAATTGGAAAACATATAAATGGAAATCCATATAATTTAGATACAGATATTTTAGAAAAACATGGAAAAAGAATATTAAAAAATGTACCAAGAGATTATGAAGGAATAAAACAATATCTTGAAAATCACAATATAGAAGGTATTGTTTTTTATCGAGATAATGGAGAAATGTGTAAAATAAAAAGAAGTGATTTTGGCTTTGAATGGAATAGAAAGAAAAACTCTGGTAAATGCTAAAATAAGCAAAATAAAAAGAAATTGAACTATTCGAATAATTTGAATAGTTCAATTTTAAATGTCTACTTTAGAATCAACCAGAAGGTATGGTTGTTGGCATTACAAGTAAGGTAAGTGGAAACAAATTTTTAAAAAATGTTTTAAATAGCATAATTGTTGGAGCTTGTGTAGGAATTGGATGTTTTGTGGGAAATATTTTTGGAAACATTGGAGATAGATATATATCATTTAGTTTATCTATTGCAGCTGGTGCTATGCTATATATTGTAGCATGTGAACTAATTCCAAATTCAAAAGAGTTAAAACCAAAAAGAGTTGTATCAATAATGTATATTGTGGGTATAATAATTGGGGGAATATTAAGTAAAATATAGTTGTATAAATTAGTTAAAACAATGTATTTTAATTGACTTTGTAACCAAAATGTGATAATATAAAAACGATAATTGAAAGGGGTTAACATATGATAAAGGTAATGTTCGTATGTACTGGAAATGTTTGTAGAAGCCCTATGGCACATTATTATATGCAAAAGAAAGTAAAAGATTTAGGATTAGAGAATGAATTTTTAATTAGTTCATGTGGTACATATGCTGTAACAGGTGAACATGCTACTGATAATGCAATAGTTTCAATGAAAGAGTATGATGTAAATTTAGAAAATCATAGAGCAACTAATATTGAAGATACAGATATTGATAATTATGATTATGTTATAACTTTAACCACTAGGCATAAAGATAATGTGTTATATCATTATCCTAAGCTAAAAGGTAAGGTTTTTACTTTAAAAGAATTTGTTTTAGATGATGTAAAATATATGGATATAGATGATCCATGGGGATTAAATATAATTGTATATAAAGATACTGCTAAAGAAATTGTTGAATATGTTGATAAACTAATAGAAAAATTAATAAGGAAGTGATTTTATTGATTATAATTGGTTCAGATCATACTGGTATTAAATTAAAAAAAGCTATAATAGATTATTTATATAAAGAACATATTGACTATGCGGATGTATCAAGTGAGCAAAACGCTGTAGATGATGATTATCCTGATATTGCCCGTGCTGTATCACTAAAAGTATTACAAAATACAAATAATTTAGGAATAGTTATATGTGGAACAGGTATAGGTGTATCAATTGCATGTAATAAGTTAAGAGGAATAAGAGCAGCCCTTTGTACAGACGAGTATATGGCAGAATTTTCAAGAAAGCATAATAATGCAAATGTGTTATGTTTAGGTTCTAGATTAAAAATTGCAGAAGATGAAGAAGAAATGAAAAATATTGTTCAAGCATTTATACATAACTTTTATGAAGGTGGAAGACATGACAGAAGACTAAGCAAAATACGTGATATTGAAAATATGAATATAGAAGGACGGTAATTAAAATGGCGTTTGTGTATTCTATAGTTGGTGTTACTTTTGTTATTTGTTTGATACTTACACCAATAGTTATAAAGTTATGCAGAAAATATAATATAGTAGATATACCAAAAGATAGTAGAAGAGTTCATTCAAAACCTATGCCAAGAATTGGTGGAGTAGCTATAGTTACTTCTATGCTTATAGGTTTTTTAATATATTACTTGCTTACAAAAGATATACCGTCTATTGCTTTAAATGAAAAGTTTTTAGGATATATTATTGGTGGATTGATAATTGCCACTATGGGATTGATAGATGATTTAGTTAATTTAAGAGCAAGATATAAATTTTTCTTTCAGCTTGCAGCTGGATTAGTTGTATATTATTTTGGAATAAGAATAACAGGTATAAAGATACCATTTATTTATCCTGATATGATTGATTTTGCTTGGTGGATTGATTTACCTCTTACTTTACTTTGGATAATAGGGGTAACTAATGCGATTAACTTAATAGATGGATTAGATGGGTTAGCTGCTGGAATAACTGCTATATCTGCAACCTCACTTCTTATAATATTTATAGCTACATCGGCAAGCTTAGAAGCAATAATAATATCAGCAGTTTTAGTTGGAGCAGTACTTGGATTTTTACCATATAACTTTAATCCCGCCAAAACCTTTATGGGAGACGTTAGTGCAAATTTCCTAGGGTTTACAATGGCAGTCGTATCGATACTTGGTTTTGCAAAAGGTTATACAATGATTGCTATAATAGCACCTGTTTTAGTTTTAGGTATACCAATATTTGATACGGTTTTTGCAATGGTAAGACGTTTTTTAAAGGGACAACCTATGTTAAAACCTGATGGTGGACACATACATCATAGACTTATAAAAAGAGGGTTTTCACAAAGACAAGCTGTTATATTGTTATATACAATTACTACTTTATTATGTATGTTAGCAGTACTTTTAGTAGCTGAAGATTTTTGGAAACTAATACTATTGATTCTAGCATTTATATGTTTTTCAATATTTGGTATAGTAACAACTATACATAGAAAGAATAAGAAAACAGAAGAAATAAATAAAAATTTCGAATCTGGAGCTGAGCATAAAATAGTTGAAAATATAACTGAAGAAAGTAAAAATAAAGTATAAGATGTTATACTTTATTGTATAATATTATAGAAGGGAGTATTTATGAAAGAAGAATTATTAAAAGCTTTAAAAGAAGCTATGAAAAATAAAGATGAAATTAAGAAAGATACAATTACTTTACTTAGATCTGCAATATTGCAAGTAGAAAAAGATAACCAAAAACAACTATCAGAAGATGAAATGTTAGCTATAGTATCAAAAGAAGTAAAAAAAAGAAAAGAATCAATTGCAGATTATGAAAAAGCAAATAGAGAAGATATTGTCCAAAAACTAAAAAAAGAAATTGAAATCTTATCTGAATATTTACCAGAGCAATTGTCTGAAGAGGAAATTATAAAAATAGTTGAAGAAGCAATTAATGAAACTGGAGCAACTTCTCCAAGAGATATGGGAAAAGTTATGCAAGCTATAAGACCTAAAACAAATGGTAAAGCAGATGGTAAAGTAGTAAGTCAAATTGTTAGAGAAAAATTAGAAAATATGTAAAAAATTGCTGTAAGAATTTTCTTACAGCATATATTTTTTAAAAAATATTATATAATTTAATATAATATGTTAAAATAATAAAGAGGTGATTTTTAGTGAAACAAATATATAAGATAGATAATAATAAATTTAATAGTATATATGTATCTTTTAATTATACTATGAATGTAAATAAAGAAGAGTTATCTAAAAGTGCATTGCTTGCATCTGTAATGAGTAAATCGAGTAAGAAATATAAAACTCAAACAGATATTGAAAAACATCTTTCAAAATTATATGGAAGTAATTTTGATGTAAATGTACAAAAGGTTGGAGATTTATATAGTATTGAATTTAGAGTGGAATGCGTTAATAAAAAATATTTACCTAATAATGTAGATGTATTAAATGATTGCTTAGAGTTTTTAAATGAGATAATATATAATCCTAATGTAGAAAATGAAAATTTTGATAAAGATATAGTTGAAAAAGAAAGAGAATCAATATTACAAAAAATACTTTCTAGAAGAGATGACAAAACGGCTTATGCCGTTTATAGAACAGAACAGTTATTGTGTAATGGGCAAATAGCTGGTGAATTTTTATTTGGTGATGAAGAAATAGTAAAAAACATAACTTCATCTGATTTATATGAGCAATATAATAAAATGTTAAATGAATCTTGTATTACAGTTATAGTATCTGGTAACTTAGAAGGACATGAAAATGTAGATGAACAAATTAAAGGGATTTTTAAGGATAAAATAGATTCTAAGTTTTCATATGATAGCCTAGAAGTTAATTCAAGTAGAAATGATAAGAATATTGATGTTAATGAAGTTTCTGAGTCACAAGAAACAGCTCAAAGTATCATAACTTTTGGAATGAGAGTACTAAACCCAAAAGATAGAGACTTTTATGTGTTAAATGTATATAATGCAATACTTGGTTCTACACCAAGTTCAAAGCTTTTTCAAAATTTTAGAGAAAAAGAGTCCCTTGCATATACAGTAAGATCAAGATTTTATAGATTTAAAAATATTATAGTAATATATGCTGGTATTCAAAAGAAAAATTATGAAAAGGCTAAAAAAGTTATATATGACCAGTTAAATCAAATAGTAAATGGTGAAATTTCAAAAGAAGAGTTTGATGCAGCTAAGCAAAGTATACTTTCTGATTTGATTGAGTGGGAAGATTCAAAAATTGCAATTGCTAAAATGTTATTTTCTAATCTATTTGCTTTTAAAAATGATAAAATAACTATAAAAGATATGTATGAAAATATACAAAAAGTTACATTAGAGGATGTAAAAGAAGTAGCAAATAGAATTAAGGTGGAGCAAATTTATCTACTTGGAGGTGAAGCAGATGTACAAAATTAATGCAAATATTTGTGATGAGTTAAATGAAACTACATATTACACAAAGCTAGAAAATGGACTAAGTGTGTATATTTGTAAAAAGCCTGGTTTTAAGAAAAAAATTGGAATGTTTGGAACAAAATATGGTTCAGTAATAAATGACTTTGTTGATATAAAAACAGGAAAAAGAATAAAAGTACCTGATGGTATTGCACATTTTTTAGAACATAAGTTATTTGAAAAAGAAGGAGCAAATGCGTTAGATTTATTTTCAAAAATAGGTGTTTCATCTAATGCATATACTACTTTTGATCATACTGTATATTATTTTGAAACTTCTGAAAAATTTGAAGAATCTATTTCATTACTTGTTAAATTAATAAAAGAACCATATTTTACAGATGAAAATGTAGCAAAAGAACAGGGAATAATTGGTCAAGAAATAATGATGGGTGAAGATGATCCAGAATATAGGGTATATTTTAATGCAATTAAAGCAATGTATCAAAAAAACAATGTAAGGATTGATATAGCAGGAACAATAGATTCCATAGCAAAGATTAATAAAGAATTATTATATACTTGTTATAATACATTTTATAATTTAAATAATATGTTCTTTGTAATAATTGGTGATGTTGATGTAGAGGATACAATAAAACTTATAGAGAAAAATGTTAATTCATATGATAATTTAAAAGTAGATAAAGAAGTAGAAATATTTTTTGATGATGAGCCAAAGGAAATAAATACTAAGGAAATAAAAGAAGAAATGGATATATTTATGCCACAAATATATATAGGGTATAAACTTGATGTTTTAAAAAATGAAGAGATTATTAAAAATGCAATAGTTGCTGATATAGTATCACAAATGTATTTTTCAAAAATTACTGGATTTTTTAATGATGAATATAATAAAGGTGTATTAATTGAAGCTCCTGCACTAGTATATGAAGGAAGTAACAGTTTTTCATATATATTAATTGCAGCCCAAACTTTAAAATTAGAGGAATATAAGAAAGATATTTTTGATTATATAGAAAGAATAAAGAAAGAAGAAATAAATGAGGAATTATTTAATACAATAAAAAATAAAAAAATTGGCTCTCTTGTTATTGAAGATGATAATTTGAATAATTGCTATAGGAGAGTAATAGACAGTATATTAACACAAACAGATATATATGCTGATGTTAAAATATTAAATAATTTAAAAGTAGAAGACATAAAATCATTCTTGGATAGCATGACTAATGATAACAGAATAGTGTCAATAATTAATAACAAAAAATAATAAAAAAAAGTAAGTATTTTCGTCAAAATACTTACTTTTTTTACAGTATAAAAATATATATTTTTTCATATAATATTAACATACAAAACATGACCAAATGTGCTTGTTTGTATGTTTTTGTCGAAACTTGCGACCGATTTATTGACAGCAAATATTGACATTAGATTTCAAAGGTGGTATAAATAAAATGTAAAAAGGAGATGAAAATTAATGATTACTGATGAAATTAATATTTTAAAGAAGAAATTAGAAGAACAGCTATTAAATGAAGACTCATATGATAAAATCTATGAGACAAGTATAAAAATTGATGAGTTACTAATAAATTATTATAAAGAATTTGAGGCCTCTAGAAAAGATTTAAGTTGCTAAATGAAATGTTAAATAGCATTAGTCCTAAGACAATAAGTAATGTATAATTTTTATCCGATTGTAAAAATAATAGTACTATTATGGCAATTATTATTAAATCATCTATTGCTATTGAAAAACCAAATATATTTATTGAATTGTCATACACTGACAAAGGACCTAACCTAAATTTAGTAACATCTTCTTCATTTGTATTATTTTCATTATTATCAGGCGAATTATTATTGTTATTATTATATTCAGCACTCATTGTATAATCCATATTTGGTATTGTAGGATTTGAATAATATTTATTTGTAAAGGCAGGATTATAATAGTTATTATAATTTCTATAGCCATAATTGTTATATCTTTGATAATATGTACTATTTTCAAACATTATCATCACTACCTTTACTTGTAAAAATTTCAATTGCTTTAGCAATTGTTAACATAGACATGTACTCTCCAATTTTATCTTGTCTTGATTTTCTAAGAAACGGTTTTAGAGATAACAAAAGATTTTTTTGAGGATCATCTTTTCCAATTGTGTTCATAATTTTTTTTATTCTAAGAATTGTATTTGGATCAATAGAGTCAAAATTAAAACCGCTATTATTATTAGAGTTATTTTCTTTTTCTTTTGAACTATTTCCTAATAAATGTATAATAGAATTTAAGTCTACATTTTGTAGAATAGAATTTATATTTGATAAATTAGAGTTATTATCAATATTTTTTTCTTTTGTATATTTCTTTGTTTCTTCAAATTCTACCTGTTTGTTTTCATTATCTTCATTTTTATTATTTGTATCTAATTTTGATTGGATGCTTTGAATTAAATTAAAAATTTCTTGAGAATTGTCCTTATTCTCACTTTGATTTTTAATGTCGTTATTATTATCCATAATTTAATCTTCTTAGTCATTTTTTATTATTTGTTTTAAGCATACCAACTAAATTATTTAGATCATCAGCAGACATATTTTGAACCATCCTTGTAACTTGTTCTAATTTACTTTTATCAATTGTAGATAATAATTCCATAACTTTTGAGTTTAACATGTTATTAGTATCATTTTGATTATTCATGACAAATCATCTCCTTTATTTATATATATATAATAAATATATGCAATTAAATAAAGTTTGTGATATATTTATTTAATTTTTTGAAAGAAGGTGAAATTATATCTAAATATAAAGATATAGAAAAAATATTTAATATAGATTATATTGATGATAATTATATAGCTATAAACTATAATGGAGTCACAAAAAGAGTATATATATATGAAATTTTTCCTATTACTTTAATAAATAGAAATAACGAAATTATGGAAAAAATTGCATATAAATATAAGGAATTTCTTAGACTTATTGACTTTGATTTTCAAATTTTAATTAAAAATGTAAAATTTAATGTTGATAATTATATAAGAAATTTAACTAAAAGCTTAAAAAATAATAATATAAAAAATTCAGAGGTTTTTAAAAGATATATTGAAAACTTAAGAGAAAGCTTAAATAAAGAAAAAATATATGATACAAAGTATTATTATGTAGTTACTGATAGTGGAAAACATGGATTTATAGAGAATGTAGATAATACATTAAAAAAACTTGAATTATTAGGATGCAGTGTAATAAAAGTAAGAAATAAAAATAAAATAGGAAAAATCCTTAATTATTTTATAAATAAAGAAAAGGAAGAGATAAAAGATGAATTTTTGTGATGATAGATTTAATTTACCTGGGTATTTAGACGCGACTAATTTTAGATATGTTAAACTTGATAATAAATATTTAGTGGGAATTGTAGTAAAGAAACTACCTAATATATTAGAATTTTTAGAAGTAATCGATAGTATCCCTAAAAATGAAGTGTTTGATATGTCGATATATATATCAAAGAAAAATAGTTTTAAAATTCTAAAAGAATTAACTTATTATATTTCATCTTCAGATTCAGAAGAAAAAACAGTAAGTAAAAATCAATCTGATATAGATATATTAAATAAGACAAAGCAAGATGCAAGAGAATTAAGAAAGAGCATACAGGTAGATGGAGAAGAAATCTTTTATATAAATATTATAATTACATTAACAGATGAAAAGTATGAAAAATTAATAAGAAGAGTAAAGGATTTTCAAAGTAAATTATATGCAAAAGGTTTACTTTCAAATATATTAAACTTTAGACATTTAGATGCGTATAAACTTACTTTACCACTTGGTTATAACACAAATAAAATATTAGAAAAAGATTATATGAATATTACTACTAATTCATTAAGTTATATTTTTCCATTTTATAATACGAATATTTTTGATAAAGATGGAGTAGTATTTGGGTATACTCTGGAGGAAAATAAATTGTGTAATATTAATGTCTTTGATGAAAAATATATTAATGCAAATGTATGTATATTTGGAAGTAGTGGCTCTGGAAAGTCATATTTTACTAAAATAAATATTATTAGAAATTACTTAAACGGAATTTCACAGTATGTATTTGACATAGAGGGAGAGTATATAAATATAGCAAAAAACTTTGAATTAGGTTATATATCATTATTAGAAGATACAGGGATTTATTACAATCCTTTTCAGATATACAATTATGAAACTAAAATTTTTAATTATTTAGATAGTAAGGTTAACAAGTTAGTAAATCTAATAAGCAATCTATGTGGTATAGATAAAGAAGCGGAAATAGATGAAATTAAAAAATCTATTGAAAAAATATATAGTAATTATGGAATAAGTAATGATAAAAATAGTTTATTTTCTTCTGATAAAATTAGATACAGAAATGAAACTGAATATCCTTCTTTTTTAGATTTAATTAATTTTACTAAGTCAAGAAAATTAAAAAAGAGTATACAAGAAAAAATAATTGATAAATTCCCTATATTTAGCAATTATACAAATATAAATTTATTAGAAAAGTTATTAATTATAAAAACAGGAGATATTAATGATAAAACATTATATTTAATAAATTATTTTTTAGAGCAAATAAATTATAGAATAAAAGAAGATAATAAAAGCCTTATATATATCGATGAAGTTTGGAAGTATATTTCTAGTAAAGATAATTTTGGCTTAGGCAAATATATATTTGAATTATATAAAACTATAAGGAAAAGCAAAGCCGGAATTATTACAATCACACAGGATATATCGGATATTTTTTCTTATGATAATGGAGATTATGGTAAAAGTATTCTAAACAATTCAGCATTTAAAATGTTCTTTAAAATGAGTTTTACAGATATAAATGTATTATCAAAACTTTCCTTATTAGATGAGAATATAATAAAGAATATAACACGCTTAGATAAAGGACAAGCTTTAATAGTGTTTTTAAATAATTCCTTTGTAATTAATATTAAATTAAATGAATATGAAAGGGATGTAATAAATGAATAAAGATGTAAAATTTTTAGTTGCAGTTAATAATGATTATATATTTAATAAAATAAAAGAAAAATATGGGAAAGAAAATGTATTTGAATATGATATTTTATCAAAAGAAGATGTAATAGAATTTTTAGGTAAACATAAAGAGCAATATATTGTGATTACTAGAGATAATCTTGAAGGAAATATTGATAATAATATGTATATAAAACAGATGAGGTTTGCAAGACCTAATATAAAAATTGTGTATATAGTAGAAGAATTAACAAGTGATTATAAGCAATTTTTATTTGCAAATGAGGTATTTAATATAATAGAAGGGAAAAATCTTAGTATTGATAGCATTTATAAAAGTATTGAACATGATAAAAGTGTTATATATGAAAATAAACCAGCAGTTGAAAAATATATAAAAATAAGAGAAAATTGTACCTTACCTAAAAAACTTATAGCTGTATATGGAACAAGTGGATCCGGTAAATCATATGTTTCATCACTTATAGCAAAAAGTATTGCAAAGGATTTACAAATTTCAGTAGCTTTACTTGATATGGATATTCAAAATCCTGCTGTAGATATATATAATAACATAGATATAAATCTTGACTGTTTATCAAGTATAATTGATGAAATTGATAACAAAAAAGATATGAATGAAATATTAGATAAGTATATGATATGTGATAAAGGAAATAAAAAACTTTGGTATATGACTAATAATAGCAGTATTTTTGATATACAAAATAAATATACAAATAAATACTATGAAAAAATATATAATAGTGTTAATTTAAGGTATGATTATACAATTATTGATTTACCATCTAGCCCGTTTTTAGATGTGGTTTCTTATACTTTATTAAATGCAACTGATATATTTTTTGTATTAAATCCAAACTATATAAGTATAAGACAAGGAATTAAATATCTAGAATTAATTACAAAACTTTGGGATATTCCTAAAAGTAAAATAAAAATTATAATAAATAAAAAACAAAAAAATTCTTTAGAAAATATCCAAATAGAATCATTAGTCGGAAGTTATAAAATTGTAGGAGAGATATATCAAGATGAAAATATGGATATGTATATTAATAGTTTGATGTATAATAAAAATTATAGTATTAATAAAAATAAAATTTATGAATCATTAGGTTTAAAGAATTTTACTGATTACAGTAAGAGCAACAAAGTAAAAAAGTATAATATTTTAAAAAAGAGAATTGGAGTAAGAAATGTTAATTAATCCATATGATTTAGAAAAAGGCATATCAGATGACTTTAATAAAGAAGATATTAATATAGAAGAAATACAAAAAAATATAATACTTAAATATAATAAAGAATTAAATAATGAAAAAAAAGAAAAGTTAATTGAAAAAATAAAATTATTATTAATAAATAATTATAATATCAAAGACAATGACAAAATTAAAAAAATATGTGATATCGTAATTAGTAATATGTTCGGATATGGAATATTACAAAAATATATAGAGAATGAAAATATAACAGATATAAGAGTGGTTAGATATGATTATATTTATATTAAAGAAAAAGGTAAATGGCAAAGGGTAAATGATAGCTTTAATAATAATAAAGAATTTGAAGAATATATAAGGTATATTATTTTAAAAAATAATTCAAATATTAACTTTGATACGCCAATTGTGGTAACTAGTGATAAAAAATACAATTTAAGAATAGAAGCTGGAATTTTTCCTGTAAATTCGATTTCTGCAAATTTAGTAATAAGAATACATAGACCAAATAATAATATAAGTTTAGAAAGTTTATTTGTTATAGATGAAATGTTAGATGCTAAAAGCTATAAATTAATTAATAAAATGATATATGAAAATAAAAATATTATCCTAGCTGGTAAGGGGGGAAGTGGTAAAACAACTTTACTTAGAGCTATTATAGATAAGATACCAAATGATAAATCAATTTCTATTAATGAGGAAACTACAGAATTATATATAGATTCTAAAAATGCAATACAAAGAGAAATTGTTTTAAATAGAGAAAATGATAAGAAAATAACACTTGAAAAATTAATGAAGCATAGTTTAGTTATGAGTAATGATATAATAGTAGTTGGCGAATTAAAAGGAGAAGAAGCAAGTGTTTTTATAGACTCTATAAGTACTGGACATGTAGGACTTGCTACAGTACATTCTGATAGTATATATAATGTTTTAAATAGGTTAATTATACTTTTTAAAAGAGATGAAAAAACAAGTAAATATAGTGAGGACTTTGTTAGAACTATTTTATCAAATAGTTTAGATTATATAATATACTTAAAAGAGTATAAGGTAGTACAAATAGCAAAGATAGAAAATAATACATTAAATTTGTTATATGATAAAGGGGCAATGGATGATATTATTCTTTAAAATATTATTAACAATTATTATAGTAGTAATATTTACTTGTTCAATAATACTTTTTAGAAATTATGTGGTTAAAATTAATTATAATAAAATAGAAAATTATATAAAAAATAAAAGGTATTTTATTAATTTAAATAATTATTTAAATTCAATTGGTATTTATAAAAAATATTTACAATATTTAATTATTATTTTGAGTTTAATTTTTTCAATTATAATATATTTTATTTCATTTAAAATATTCAATGTTATTTCAACATCAATTTTAATTTCAATATTTAGTTTTTTCATACCATATAATTTAATTACAAGAATTTATTATAAAAGAAAAGAAAAAATAATAAAATTATTCCCAACCTATATTATAACTTTAAAAACATACACACAACTTACAAATGATATAATAATAGCTTTTAGGAATGCCAAGACAATTGAACCATTAAAAACTTATATTGACAGATTTAATATATACGTTGAAAAAGGAATAAATGTATTTGATTCTTTGGAATTGTTAAAGAAAGATATAGATATAAAACAAATTAGTGATTTCTTATCTTCTATACAGGTATGTTATATAAATGGAGGAAATTTTAATATTTTACTTAATAGATACGCTAAATTATTATTAAAAACAAATTTACAAAAAGAAAAAGAAGAGCAAGAGATATTTTCATCTATAACAGTACTCATTATATTAATTGTAATAAATTTAATGTTATTATTTTTATTTGTTTTTTCAGATAGTGAATATAAAGCTATAATTACTACTACTTTTACTGGGAAATTAATACTAAATATAAATATTTTATCATATATTTTTATTTATTTTATTATAAAAAAATTTAGTAGAAAAGGAGTATAAAATGGAAGAAATATTAGAAAAAGGAAATTTAGGAAAAAATATATTATTAAATAAAGAAATAGATTTAGATATATATAGAAAAAAAGAAGAATATGAAAAATTACTATCCAATGTCATAAACAGTGGATTTGAATATGCGGTAAAAGGACTTGGACTAAGTGATAATTTTAAAAAATCATTGCAAGAAGTAAAAGATATTCTAAAGAAAAAAGATTTTAAAGAAATAATTAGTGATTCTGTATCAGCTAGTTTAAAAGAAGGATTAAATATTACAAAAGATAACCCTTTAGAATTAAAGAATTTAGATAAGCTAAAAGATAATTCAATTAAAGGTGGGCTAAAATTTCTTTTATCAGCAGGACTTGATATTGTTATAAATAAATTTT
>CALXJG010000033.1 GCA_944388565.1 uncultured Clostridia bacterium | reverse complement strand
GAATGGTTTAATTGCAATTTTTTTGCTAAAAAATATTCGTTGTTGTGTATTCACACCCCAACGAATATTTTACAACCTAATACTGATGCTTAACCATCAGTATCTTTTTTTCAAAATATAATTTATTTAATTGCATATAATAAATACATGGAGGAAGAGTTATGCTTACTTTAAAAGTATATGGTAATTATTCGCCAAATACAGTTGGACTTCCTGGTTCATGCTATTTATTAGAAGGAATGAGTAGAAAAATAATATTTGATTTAGGAAATGGAAATTTTAAAAAATTGCAAAAAGACCTTGGATACGAAGAAATAAAAAAATCATTACTTATTTTATCTCATAATCATGTGGATCATTCATGGGATGTTATTAAATTGGCTAAATTTCTCTTAAATAAAAAAGGAAAAGTTGATATATATTTACCTAAAAAAAGTTTTATGTTTTGGATTGTAGAACGTTTTAATAAGGTTTTTAATATACATATTTTAAATGAAAATATTAAAATTTATATAGATGCTTTTGAAATTAGTTTTTGTAGAACAGTCCATAAAGGTGAATCATATGCAACTAAAATACTTGGAGAAGATGTAAGTTTTGTATATACATCTGATATGGCATATGTATCAGAAAAGGTAAAATCTTTTTGTAAAAATTCTAATGTTGTACTTATTGATTCTGGTCATCCTTGTAGAGACGAACTTTTTTCACTTGAAGGTTATCATGGCAAAACGATAGATATATTAAATCAATTGTTTAGTAATGAATGTAATGTAAAAAAGATTTTAGCCTCACATTTAAAGGCAAACTTAAAACGTGAAAAATATATATCGGTATTTCCACCCAATAAGGATATTACACTTGTAAAAATGGGCATGAAATATTCTTTAACATGAAAAGTGATATTAACAAATGCTAATATCACTTTTATTTAATATATTTATACATTAGATTCACTACGTCTTTTTTCTATTTTTAATATTTGTTCATATAATTTTTCTTCACGTTCAGATATATTACTTGGTAAATCGATGTGTACTTTTAAAATAAGGTCTCCTCTTGTACCGTCTTCAGAAATATAGCCTTTTTGAGGTACATTAACAAGTTCACCATCTCTTACATGTTTTGGTAATGTAATAATTAATTTTTCATCAAATATTTGTAGTTTTACTTTTCCTCCAATTGCAGCTATTGCAGGAGAAACAGTGATTTTATTAGTTAAATTTATTCCATCTAATTTATAATTTTGATCTTCTAATAACTTAACATGTATAATTAAGTCACCGTTTTTGCCACCATTTTTACCAGGATTTCCTAAAGCAGCTAGTCTTATTTTATCGCCACTTTGTATTCCTATTGGAACGTTAACAGAAAAAGTTTGCATTCCTGATTTAAAAGATTTAATAGCGATTTTCTTTTCTACACCAAAAAATCCTTCTTCTAATGACACATCTAAATGAGTTATGATGTCAGTACCTTTTATAGGTTTTAATTTTTCTTTTCTTTCAGTCTTTCCATCAGAGGCTTGACTGTTCTCATCTTTTTTAAATCCCAAGATAGTTGTAAACAAGTCATTTATAACATTAACACCAGATTTTATTTCATATTTTACATTAGATAAGCTTGAGTCATTTTCTGTGAAACCGTAACCAAGTTTTGCTACTTGTCTATCATATCTTTTCCTTTTTTCTTCATTTGTAAGAGTTGCGTAAGCTTCATTTACATCTTTAAATTTTGTTTCAGCTTCTTCTGATTTATTTGTGTCTGGATGATATAATTTTGCTAATTTCCTGTATGATAATTTTATTTCTTGCATTGAACTTTTTCTTGTTACATCTAATATTTCATAATAGTTTTTGTATTTCATATTTTACCCCTTTTAAAAACTTTTTTTAGTGTTTCAGTTTTTTTACATTATATCATAAATTCTACAATTTTCAAGAATTTTTGCTTGCTTTTTTATTTTTTTTCTTGTATAATAAAGGAGTAACAGAATATGGAGGTATACAAATGGATTTAAACGATGAAAACTTCTTATCGGCACAAAAAATTGTACCTGTAAAAATAGAAGAAGAAATGAAGAAATCATATATAGATTATGCCATGAGTGTAATTGTCTCACGTGCTTTACCAGATGTAAGAGATGGGTTAAAACCTGTACATAGGAGAATTCTTTATGTTATGAATGAATTGTCTTTATGGCCAGAAAAACCTTTCAGAAAATCAGCAAGTATTGTTGGTGATGTAATGGGTAATTACCATCCACATGGTGATGCTGCAATATACGATGCTTTGGTTCGTTTATCACAAGATTTCTCAATGAGATATCCTCTTGTAAATGGTCATGGTAACTTTGGGTCAATTGATAATGATCCTCCAGCTGCAATGAGGTATACAGAGGCAAAATTACAAAAAATTTCTTTAGAAATGTTAACTGATTTAGATAAAGAAACTGTGGATTTTGTACCAAACTACGACGATAGATTAAAAGAACCATCAGTTTTACCAGCAAAGCTTCCTAATCTACTTATAAATGGTTCATATGGTATAGCTGTAGGTATGGCATGTAATATTCCTCCTCATAATTTAACAGAGGTTGTAAATGGAACAATAGCACAACTTGATAATCCTGAAATCACAAATGAAGAGTTGATGACGTTTATTAAAGGACCTGATTTTCCTACAGGTGGTTTAATACTTGGAAAAGAAGGTATAAAAAATGCATATACTACTGGTAGAGGAAAAGTTTGTGTAAGAGCTAGAGCTAAAATTGAAGAAGATAGTAAAGGTAGATTCCATATAATTGTAACTGAAATACCTTATCAAGTAAATAAAGCTGCTCTAGTAGAAAATATAGCTAAATTAGTTCAATTAAAAACAATAGAGGGAATTTCTGACTTAAGAGATGAATCTGATAGAGAAGGATTAAGAATTGTTATCGACTTGAAGAGAGATGCAAATCCAAATGTAGTTCTTAATTTATTATATAAACATACACAATTACAAAATACGCAGTCTATGTTGATGCTTGCTATTGTTGATGGACAACCAAGGATTTTAAAATTAAATGAAATTTTAGCTGAATATATAAAACATAGAGAAAGTGTTGTTATTAGAAGGACAAAATTTGATCTTGCAAAAGCTGAAGCAAGACTTCACATATTAGAAGGGCTTAGAATTGCACTTGACCATATAGATGAGATAATAAAGATAATACGTTCTGCATATGATGATGCACAACAAAAATTAATGGAATCTTTTGGACTTTCTGAAATTCAAGCCAATGCAATTCTTGAGATGAGACTTAGAACACTTCAAGGTCTACAAAGAGAAAAAATTGAAAATGAGTATAATGAACTTGTTAAATTAATAGCACATTTAAGAGAAATTTTATCATCTGAGAAATTAGTTAAAGATATTATTAGAAATGAATTATTAGAAATAAAAGAAAAATATGGTGATGAAAGAAAGACAGAAATTACTCATGGTGAAGGTGATATCGATATTGAAAGTCTAATAAAAGAGGAGACTAATGTTGTTACACTTACACATTTTGGGTATGTAAAAAGAATTGCTGCAGATGTTTATAGAAGTCAAAAAAGAGGTGGAAAAGGCTTAACAGCAATGAACACTAGAGAAGAAGACTTCGTTGAACAATTATTTGTTACTTCAACTCATGATTATATTATGTTCTTTACTAATACAGGTAAGGCGTTTAGATTAAAAGCATATGAACTTCCTGAAGCAAGTAGAACTTCTAAAGGGACAGCAATTGTTAATCTATTGCAACTTGCTCAAGGAGAAAAAATTGCTGCAGTTATACCTGTTAAAGATTATTCAAGTGATCTATATGTTCTTATGGCTACTAAAAATGGATTAATTAAGAAAACAAAACTTGAAGAGTACTCAAATATAAGAAAAACAGGAATACAAGGTATAACTCTAAAAGAAGATGATGAGTTAATTGATGTAAGACTTACAGATGGCTCTAATG
Organism: uncultured Clostridia bacterium; assembly: GCA_944388565.1. Lineage (GTDB taxonomy): Bacteria > Bacillota > Clostridia > TANB77 > CAG-465 > CAG-465. The sequence continues at coordinate 11,080 of CALXJG010000033.1, read as the reverse complement.
ATATTATTATGGTGACTCAAAGTGGATTATCAATAAGATTTGCAGAAGAAGAAGTAAGAGCTGTTGGTAGAACTTCTATGGGAGTAAAAGGTATTACGCTTTCAAAAGATGATAAAGTAATTGGCATGGAACCAATAGCTGACAATAAAGATTATATTCTTGCAATAACTGAAAATGGATTTGGTAAGAGAACTGAAGTAGAAGAGTATAGATGTCAGGGAAGAGCTGGAAAAGGTATATTAACATATAAAACTACATCTAAAACAGGTCATATTATAGGTATAAAAGTTGTAAATGATACTGATGATGTTATGATGATAACAGATACTGGAGTTGTAATACGTATAAATGTAAAGGATATTAGTGTACTTGGTAGAAATACACAAGGAATAACATTAATGAGAACTTCAGATGGTGGAAAGGTAATGAATATTGCAAAAATACCAAAGGAAGATGAAGTTAATTTAGAAGAATAATAAAAATAAAGGAATTATGCGAAAAGTTACATAATTCCTTTATTTTTTATTCTAATTATGGTATAATTAATATTAGAGTATTTCTAATAGTCGCTTGCATTTTGCAAGAGGAAAGTCCGGACACCGTAGGGCAATAGTGCTAGATAACGTCTAGTGAGAGTGATCTTAAGGAAAGTGCAACAGAAAATAACCGCCATTTTATGGTAAGGGTGAAAACGTGAGGTAAGAGCTCACGAATTTTTATGGTGACATAGAAATGGTGTAAACCCCACTTGGTGCAACGTCAAAATAGAAAGGTTAAGACTGCCCGTCGTCTTTCGTGGTTGACGGCTTGAAGTATATAGTGATATATACTCTAGATAAATGACTATTTAAAACAGAATCCGGCTTATGAAATGCTCTTTAGCCTACTGCATAGTAGGCTTTTTTGTTTTTATAATCCCTCTAGATAATCTGGGACGGTAAAGGTTTCAGTGATAAGTAGACAAAGAATCCTTAGTATGTGTAATGTTTTGCAACTGACAGAAAGCAAAACATTATAATACGAGAGGAGAATCTTTAATTACGAAAGAAATCAAAATTAACGATATACAAAGTTTGGCACACACAATGTGGAAGTGAAAGTATCATAATCTACTTTTATTAGTTATATATAAATTATTGACAATTATTTTGCTTTGTATTATACTTTAAATATATAAATATGTACGTTTAATTTTGTTAATATAAAAATATTTGTATATTGATTATAATATTTTTTTATATTTTGAATAAAAATCTAATATAAGTTAGAACTGGGGGATTTTATGGATAATAATGAAAATAACGAGAGCTTAAATGAAGAAGTAGAAAAGCTTAGTATAGAAGAAAAAGTAATACCTAAGGAAGATACAGAAGAACTTATAGATGATGTAAAAGAAGAGGATGTTGTATTAAAAGAAGAAGTATCTCCCAAAGAAGAAAGTGAAGAACATAAAGAGAATGTTCGAAATGGAAGTAAAAAATCTAAAAAAAGAAAAATAATATTTGTTGTTTCTTTAATCTTAATATTAATTGTTATTTTTATATGTGGTATTGTGTGTATTAATAAAATAAATCCAAATGCATATAAAAATTTATATGTTCTAGGTATTGATATGAGCGGAAAAAGCTTAGAACAAATAGCACAAGAATTAAATGAAAAATTTGCAAATTATATACCTGATAAGAAATTTGATATTTATCAAGGAACAGATAATATATTTTCTATAACTCCAGAAGAGGTAGATTTTGCAATAAATATTCCAGCAACTGCAAAAAAAGTATTAGAGTATGGAAGAACTGGAAATCTAATTACTGATAATGTAAATATTATGAAAGCATTTTTTTCAAAAGTTGATATTGAACCAGAATATAGTTTTAGTGAAGAAAAACTTGATGAAAAAATGATAAATATAGATTTGAGCTTAAAAGATAGAGTAGAAAATGATAAGTATAGTCTAGATGAAAATACATATAAACTTATAATAACAAGAGGCAAAACAGGTAATTCAATTAATTATGAAGAGGAAAAAAAGAACATAATTAATAAATTTGCTAGTGCATATATAAATCCTAATACAAATGATACTAATATTATATTAAATGTTGCTCAGAAAAAACCAAGTGAATTAAATTTAGATGAAGTTTATTCAAAAGTTAAAAGAGATCCAAAAGATGCATATATTGATGAAACTAGTAATCCAATAAAAATGGTATCAGAAGTAGTGGGACTTGATTTTGATGTTAATGAATTAAAATCACTTCTTGAAAAAGAAGAAAATAAAGCTGAAGGAAAAGTTATTGAATTTGAGTTAAAAGTTATAGAACCTAATGTAAAGTTAGAGGAAATAACATATAAAATGTATAAAGATAAATTAGCTGGTCTTACTACTTATTTTGATCCTAGTCAGTATGCAAGGTCAAATAATTTAAAAATAGCATTAAGTTATCTTAATGATAAAGTTATAATGCCTGGTGAGACATTCTCATATAATGACACAATTGGTGATACAACAGCTGCCAAGGGATATTTACCAGCTGCCACATTTAAAGGTGGTACAGTCGTTGATGAAATGGGTGGAGGTATATGCCAAACAACTTCTACTTTATATGATGTTGCTTTAATGGCAAATCTTGAGATAGTACAAAGACATCAACATGGCCTACCAGTTGGTTATGTAAAACCAAGTCTTGATGCAACAGTATACTCACCAAATTTAGATTTTAAATTTAAAAATACAAGAAAATATCCAGTTAAAATAGTTACTTCATATAGTAGTAATGGAAGTTTAAATATAAGTATTTATGGTACAAAGGAAGAAGTTGAATATGATATAACTTTAAGTAGTAAATATCTTAGAACAATAAACTATACAACAAAATATATATATGATGATACTTTACCAGAAGGTAAACAAGTTGTTGTTTCAAATGGTGTAAATGGATATGTTTCAGAAGGATATTTAACTAAGTATCTTAATGGGAAGTTTGTAGAAACTATAAAGCTATCACGTGATACATATAATGCACAAGCCCAAATTATCAAGGTTGGAACAAAGAAACAGTAAACATAAAAATATCAAAAATAACGATAAAAATTCACAAAACTATTGTAAAAATATAAAAAATATAGTATAATATTATTATGTTAGGTTTAAGGACCTAAGAAAGAGGTAAGTATTTATGGAACCTTTAATACAAATGAATAAATTTGAGATAGTAGATATGCCAGGAATGACAACTATTGCTTTTGTAGTAGAAAAAAATGGTCTTGAATATGAAAAAGGAAAGCCACTACTATCTTTGCAAAAAATTGAGAGTATAGATAATCAAGAAGAAGGAAAGATTAAGAAAACATTTAATGTTATAAGAAGTGATGATAAACCACAACTTATTGTTCTTTTGACATTAACTAATTCTAAGGCTATATTAAGTACTGGTGAATTGACTAAAGAAGGATTTAAAATAGCCGAGTCAAATGTTCCATTAAATTACGGAACAATATATAATCAAACTGGTGTCGAATATAAAGAAGTTGAGTATACACCAAATATGAAAAGACATTTTTCAATAATTGATACTCAAACAGGTGAGGAAGTAAAACCAGTTTTATATACTGATGAGATTACTGGTAAGGTTAAAGGAAGATGTAAGATTCTTCCAAACAGGCCTTATATAGTACTTGAGCTAAATTTTGAAGATTAATATATAAAATTTAAATGTAGTAATAGATGTAGTAAAGGGAGGAAATTTTATTATGAATGTTAGAGTATCTGCTATTGCAGCTAATTTAGATGGAAAGGTAAAGGTTTTAGGTGCAACACAACTATACATTACACCTAGGCAAGAAAGAAATGAAATTAATGAACCAAATGTAAAAAGAGATATTAACAAATTACCTGGCGAAGATGGATATGTTAATATAATGAAATTTAGGTGATACAAATGATGATAGTTAGTAAGATTAATAATATTAATAATATTATATGTAAAAAAAGTCTATATTAATTTTTAATATAGACTATTTGTCGTTATAGGCAAGAGGAGAAAAGATATATGGGAAAGTTTAAGTTTAACAAGTTAAAAAGAGAAATAATACCGTTTGTAATTGCTTTTTTAATAATTGATATAGTTATAGTGGGTGCATTTGTTGTAGCTGTACATGAAGTCACAGATATAACAAAACCAATAGATAAGATTATGGCAGTGCTTAATAACTTTTTACCAAGTATAACAAGTTTTAAGTTTTTTACAGCTATATTTGTAGATTTTGCTGGGTTCATGAAAGCAAGTTTTTGGACTCTAATTATATTTGTTGTATTATTTATATATTGGAAAATTAAAATGTCACCTGATTCTGATTATGAAGGAATAGAAAACGGTTCTAGTGATTGGAGTAAGGGTGGAGAAGAATTTGATAAACTTCCTGATGGTAGTGAAATATTAAATAGAAAATCTGGATTTATACTTAGTAGAAAGCATTATTTGGGAACAGACTTAAGAAAAGTTAAAATAAATAAAAACATATTAGTTGTCGGTGGTTCTGGTGCTGGTAAATCTGCTTGTTATATAAAGCCAAATATATTGCAGATGCTTGGTTCATATGTTATCACTGATCCTAAAGGAGAATTATACAGAGAAACATCTGGATTTTTAAAAGCAAATGGTTATGAGGTTAGAGCATTTAACTTAGTAAATCCTGAATATAGTGATAGATTTAATCCACTTTCTCATATTATTGACCATCAAAGTGTAGATATAATAGCTCATACTATAGTAACTGGTGCAACAAAAGGGCAAGGTAGTAATGATCCTTTCTGGGATGATACAGCTAAAATGCTTTTAAAAGCAGCTATATATTATGTAATATCTGTATTACCACCAGAAGAACAGAATATTTCTAGTTGTCTAAATATTATACGTCAAGGTGGAGCTGATCCAGATGTATTTAAAAAATTATTTATAGATGAGTTAAAACCAGAGCATCCAGGTAGAAAAGAATATGAAAACTTTAGCACAGCTGCTGATAAAACTTTACAAAGTATAGTAATTTCAACTATATCAAAAATAACATCTTTTGATACACCTGCTATGCAAAGAATAACAACATCAAATAATATAAATTTTGATGATCTTGGAAATAAAAAAGTAGCACTTTTTGTTATAACTTCAGCGTCAGATAGTACATATGATTTTATTTCTACTATATTCTTTAGTTTAATGTTACAAAAACTATATGCACAAGCTGATAGAAATGGTGGTACATTAAAAAATCAAGTGTATTTCTTATTAGATGAATTTGCAAATATAGGTCAAATACCTGATTTTAATAAAAAGCTTAGTACAACAAGAAGTTTGGGTATAAGTATATCAATAGTTGTACAAAGTTTAGACCAGTTAGAAGCATTATATAAAGATAATTATGAAAATATATTGGGTAACTGTGATACACATTTATTCTTAGGTAGCCAGGCTATAAAAACATGTGAATATTTTTCTAAGAGTTTGGGACAAAAAACAATTAAGTTTAAGAGTAAATCTGTTAATAAAGATAAAGATGAAAGAGAAAAACAAGGCGTTTCTATTAGCGAACAACGTCAAGGAAGAGAGCTTATGACAGTTGATGAACTAAAACGTTTGCCATCTGATGAAGAAATATTAATAGTAAGAGGATTAAAACCTATTAGAGCTCAAAAGGCTTGGTATTTTAAATATCACCCATTAAGAGATGTAGCTAAACAATATGAAATTAAAGATATTACACAAATGCCAAAAACAGAAGATGTAGAAATAAAAATAATGGATGTTAGAGAGCATTTAGAAAAAAGGAAAAAAGCTGCAGAAGAATACATGAGGAAAAGAAAAGAAGAAATAAAAAAAGAAGAAATTAATATAGAAATGTCTCAAGTAAGTAATGAACCTGTTCAAAAAGAAGAACAAAAGAATAAAACTTTTGATTTACAAGAAGAATTAGAGAAAAAATTTGATGAACTTTTTGGAACAGCAAATAATGATGATTAGTAGATAGAGTTAAAGTTATTGCATATAACTTTAGCTCTATTTGTTGTATTTTTTTACTTAGTGTAGTATAATTAATTTAGATATTGGAGGAAGAATATGAAGAAGAAAAAAGCTATTATAACTTTATTAGTTGCAATATTATCAATAGCATTAATAATACTTGTATGTATATATTTTTTAGATAATACTGGAAAAGTAAATCAAGGTAATTTTAGGATTAATGATGCTGTATTAGAATCATATATAACTGTTGAAGAAACGCAAGAAGATAATGTTACTGAATTATCTAATATAGTAATGAATATAACACAAGAAAATAAGCTGTCACTTTTAATTGCAAATAATTCTAATATATCAAGTATGTATATAGATAATATTTCTACTACAGCACCTGAAAAATTAGGAGAATTAAAAATTAAGCAAGAAGGTAAGGAAGATAGCATAGACTGCTTTAATAAAGAAGGAAAATATGATTTAAATGTACAAGAAAAAGATGAACAATATTTTGTAGAGTTAAAAATAATAAATAATAATTGTTTACAAAATGTTAATGTACCAAGTGAAACAAAGGTTATAAAATATGATGGAACTATACTAGATTTGCTAAATAGGAAAATTGAAGAGTTTAAATTTAGTATAACATTCAATCTTAATATAGTAGAAGAAAGTGGTAAATTAAATACTTGTAAAATTAGTTTGGATATGCCAGAAGATACTCTTATTACAAATGGTGCTAGTGTAACTAGATTAGATAATGCCAATCTTTTATTTACAGTAAAGTAAAAAAGCTCTTGATTTTATTGTTTGTTTGTAGTATAATTATTTCATCACCAAACAATAGAGTACCGTGAACCTTGTCAGGTCCGGAAGGAAGCAGCAATAAGCGTAATACTCTATGTGTTTGGTGTATTTTTATGAGGTGATTTGTGGATGTCATATGTAGCATTATACAGAAAATATAGACCAATAACTTTTGAAAATATACTTGGTCAAGAAAATGTTACTAAAATATTAAAAAATCAAATTAAATCCGGAAAAATATCACATGCATATATTTTTAGTGGTAGTCGTGGTACTGGAAAAACAAGTGCTGCTAAAGTATTTGCAAGGGCAATAAACTGTTTAAATCCCAAAGATGGTGAACCTTGTAATGAATGTGAAGTTTGTAGAGGAATTTTAGAGGGTAATACTACTGACGTTATTGAAATGGATGCTGCATCTAATAACAGCGTAGAAAATATACGTCAGATAAGGCAAGAAGTTGTATATGCCACTATAGATGTAAAATATAGGGTATATATTATAGATGAAGCACATATGCTTACAACAAGCGCATTTAATGCTTTATTAAAAACTTTAGAAGAACCACCTGAAAATGTTGTATTTATTCTTGCTACTACGGAACAACATAAAATACCTGTCACTATACTTTCTAGATGTCTAAGATTTGAATTTGGCAGAATATCTGAAGAAAATATATGTAAAAAATTAGTTAGTATATTAGACTTAGAGAATATAAAATATGAAGAGAATGCATTAAAATATATTGCTAAAATTGCTGATGGTGGTATGAGAGATGCAATAAGTGTCTTAGAAAGATGTGTATCTGAGTCTAAAGAAATTTTAAAGTATGAAGATGTATTAAGAATTATAGGTGCAATCGATGATAATACAATTAACAATATGGTTGAAAATATTTTGCAGTTAAATGCAACTGCAGCAATTTCTATAGTTGATGATATAGTTAATAGAGGAAAAGATCTAAGACAATTTAATTATCAAGTTACTGAAAAGTTTTTGGATAGACTTGTTGAAAGCAAAGAAGATACTTCAAGATATATATATATTATAGATAGACTTTCTAAATTAGATAATGATTTAAGGCTTACATCAAGACCTGTAATTGTATTAAAATCGGCAATTGTAGAGTTGTGTTCTATAAAGAGTAATATGCAGTCTGAAAACAAAGGTAATGATTTAAATAACATGACTCCATTATTAAATAAGATTTCGTACTTAGAAGCAGAAATAGAAAAGTTAAAAAAATCATCAATTGTAAAAAGTGTTCCTAAAGTTTCAAATGATCAAATTAAAATTGCAAAAGTAGAAGAAGATAAAGAAGAAGATACTAAAGAAGCAACACCATTTGCAGATATAGAAAATTTTAAAAAGGATGTAGTTTCTAAAGGAAAATTAAAATTATATTCATCACTTGCAAGTGCAAAAGCTTATGAAAATTCTAATTCTTTAATTTTCATTACTAATAATTCATTTGCTTATTCTATATTAATAATACAAGAAAATATAGCCGAATTAGAAAATATATATGAAGAAAAATATGGGGTACACAAAAATGTAATTATTAGACTTAAAGAAGAAAAGAAAGATGATTCAACCAAAATCGAAAAAATTTTGATGAAAAATGATGTAAATTATACTTCACTTGATTGATAAAAATAAAATTATATAATATAATATGATAGTATAGAAAGGATGATTAAAATGGCTAAATTTGGAGGATTCCCAGGTGGAGGCATGGGAAATATGCAAAACATATTAAGACAAGCACAAAAAATGCAAAAGGAGATGCAAGAAAAACAAGAAGCAGTAGCTGCTAAAGAAATAGAAACTTCAGCAGGTGGTGGTGCAGTTGTTGTAAAAGCTACTGGAAATAAAGAAATTAAAGAGATAATAATAAAAAAAGAAGTTGTAGATCCAGAAGATGTTGAGATGCTACAAGATTTAGTTTTAGCTGCAGTAAATGAAGCACTTAATAAGGCAGATGCTATGATGCAATCTGAATTAGGGCAATTTAATATACCTGGAATGTTTTAGGTGACAATATGTACTCTGAGACAATTACTAAATTGATTAATCAATTTGAACGTTTACCAGGAATTGGACATAAAACAGCAGTAAGGCTTGCTTTTTTCGTACTAGAATCTCCTAAAAATTTTTCGGAAGAAATGGCAAACGCACTTATAGAAGCTAAGGAGAAAATTAAATTCTGTTCTATTTGTTATAATATAACAGAATCTGATCCTTGTGAAATATGTGCAAGCAATAAAAGAGATGATTCAATAATATGTGTAGTTGAAAATGTAAAAGATGTAGTTGCAATGGAGAAGACTCATGAATACAAAGGAAAATATCATGTATTACATGGGTCAATATCTCCAATGAATAATATAACTGCTGGAGATATTAAAGTTAAGGAATTGTTAGAAAGATTAAAAGATGATAAGATAAAGGAAGTTATTTTAGCTACTAATCCTACAGTAGAAGGCGAAGCAACTGCTATGTATATTTCTCGTCTTATAAAACCATTAGGAATAACTGTAACAAGAATTGCCCATGGAATTCCTGTTGGTGGTGATCTTGAATATACTGATGAAATAACACTTATAAAAGCTTTAGAGGGAAGACGTCAAATGTAAATAAGAGGTATACATATGAAAGTATTATATGGTGAAGAAAAAGAGATTTTTTTAAAACGTGCAATGATAATAATTATAGTATTATTAGTATTGTTATTTATTATATATTTTTTAAAAGGTAATGGAGATTATGAGATTCCAGAATTATATGTAAAACAATTTGGATACACTGAAAGTGCAAAAGGCATAAAAGAAGAGTATGCTGATACATTAAAAAAAGATGCTTTTTCTTCAAGTAATATGAGTGAGGTTTGGAAATATAGTATGGATAATACTGTTGTATTAGATCCAAACAGTGATTCAGGTCTTGTTTTCTTTTGCAAACCAGTAGGCAAGGTAAAAGAAGATCCAGCAATTGTAGTTGAAAAAGTATATGCAGTAGAGACAAGTACAAATCTAGTTTCAAACTCAAATAAAGAGGCTCAGGAGTTTAATTGGATATCTATGTTAAATAAGACAAGAAGATCAAAAAATTGTTTTGTACCTTTAAATCTTACAGATAATGTTGTTTATATACTTTTAGTAAAAGTTAAATATAAGCATGTTGGAAGTGTATATTACAGTTTTAAATTAGTTAACCCAGGTAATAGAGACATTGGAGATAAATATCTAGAAAATTATACTGACACATATATATCAGATACTAAAAGAGTAAATCAAATATTAAACTTATTACCATATGCTAATAAACTTAAAGATTTTGAGGTAAATACTAGTGGTAAGATGACTATAAGTTATAATTGTATAGCAAATGACAAATTTATTGATTACAATAGTACAGTTATATTTAGTTTAGTTCCACTTCTTGATAAAATTGTATTTAAAATGTCTGATAAAGAGATAACAAAGAACAGAGAAGATTACTCTTCATTTGAGTTAAAGTATAATAATGTTAAAGATATTATGATTAAATTATATGGAACAATTGAAGGATCAAATTACGAAAATTAATAAAATAGGTGGAATTATAACAATCCACCTATTTTGCTTGTTACTTCCCCGTTAAAAACGTGCCCAAGTAACAATAATTAATATATAAAAACTATGAACATAGTTAATAATATTATTAACAAAAACTAAAAAAATATACTAAGGAGTTAAAAATTATGAAAATTGGTTTTTTTGATTCTGGTGTTGGTGGACTTACAGTATTAAAAGAAGCTTTAAGTAAAATAAATTGTGAATATATCTATTTAGCTGATAATGCAAATGCACCATACGGAATAAAGAAAAAAGAAGATGTAAAAAAATATATAGAAAAATGTATTGATTATTTAGTAAAAAGAGATTGTAAAATTATTGTAATAGCTTGTAATACAGCAACATCACTTTCAATAGTTGATATGAGAAAAAAATATCCTAATATTTTTATCATAGGGACAGAACCAGCTGTAAAAGTTGCTGCTGATGACATACATAATAGAATACTTGTATGTGCTACAAGTATAACAATATCAGAAGAAAAACTAAAAAAATTAATAGAAACTTTAAATATTAATGATAAAGTTGATTTAGTAGCGGCAGACAAACTAGTTACGTTTGCAGAAAGCCAGAATTTCCATTTGAAATGCAACAAAAAATTTCAAAAAAAGTAAATGAACAGTAGACAGGAGTAAGCAAAACTCG
>CALXJG010000032.1 GCA_944388565.1 uncultured Clostridia bacterium | reverse complement strand
TTTCCATTACTCTTCTCAACGCTTTAAGCTTTCTTGAACCCCACGCATAGCATGGGGTTTTCACTAATACCAACAAAGAGCACACAAAATTTGTGTGCTCGATTAAAAATTAAAAGTTCTTACTCCAAGGAATCGTTGAAACTCTGTAAGTTGCTTCAGTAAAACAAACTCAAGCGAACGTCCTGGTGGAAAAATCCAAAAACTCAATGAAGGAGTATTACATCCAACAAACTCAACATCAAGGGTCAAAGGCTCTGTAACACTGATTCCAGCAATTACTTTCATGCCAGGAACAAATGTAGCATCCACAGTATTCCTGATTGAAATCCCATAGTCCATCATTTCTTTTTCCCAGAAATTGAGTATAACTGGAATGTTTATGCTACGATATGTCAATAATAAATATGTTCCACTTTGTCTTAAAAGTGCATCAACTAAAGTAGTTTTCCCATGGTCAACATTAGCTAAATTGTCAACATTTTTGAAAAATTTTTATCTATAAATGAAAAAAGCACACAAATGTGTACTTTTTCCTTAATTTAGCTAAACAGTATGGATTCAAGTTTAATTTCGGTCTGAGGAAGATTCTTATTGAGTCTTCTTTCAACAAAGAACTTCATTTCCGAAAAATGAGTCTTTGGCAAATCAAACTCAATCACATTTTCTCCTTTTACCAAATTCAAAGTTTCAGGGACGATATTTCCGCCTGCATATTCAATTTTCATGGTCAAAGGATGGCTGACGAAAAAGACTGCCTTTACCTTTTCGTAAAGATCGAACCTCACATCGACATCATTCCGAAAAGCCATACCATAGCCTATTTCTTTCTCTTCCGGGAAATCGATAGTAAGACTTGTGTTTACAAACTGACTTTCACCAAAATCTGCGTTTCCTCCAAAAGAAAAAGCAAAATATGTGTTTACATTTCTACACATAACAATTCCTCCTAATTATAGTTTGATTTTGTAGGACTGCTATATAATATTATAACATGTTATTATAATTATGTCAAGTTAATATGTTATCTTTTTACTTTACTGCTTTAACAAATAAAAAGAAAGGTCTATCTATTTGATGAATATATTTAGGAACTTTTTGTATCATTTCTTCTGTTGGTAGAGGTTCTAATAATTTATCAATTTTAAGTCCAGAATCAGTTATATTATTAATTAATTCACTAAAATTTCTGTGATATTTTTTTACAATTTCACCATTCCACTTTTTTTCTCTTAGTCCATTCCTACTATAATCAGATACTAATAAAAACCACTTGCCATTTAATTCGATATAATTTTTTTCCATCCAAGGCTCAAATATGCTAGCTATTCTTAAAGGATGGTCAATAGAAAATACTAATGTACCATTTTCATCTAATAAATTATATATATCCTTCATCAATTTTTTAAAATCTTTAATATAATGAAATGCAAGTGAAGAAATTACAATATCAAATTTCTTATCTATTTGTGATATATCCTCCATAGCCATATTTACATATTCTATTCCATTTACTAAATTTTCTTTATTTGCAATATCTAACATATGTTTAGATATATCAATTCCAAGAACATATAAAGCACCATTTTCTATACAATATCTACAATTTTCTCCATATCCACATCCTAGATCTAAAACTCTTTTACCTTTAACATTTGGAATAAGATTTCTAAAATTTGGAATTTCAATTAAATCATTAGCATTGTATCCTTTTTGTTCTTTCCTCATTTTATCATATTGCATTGCAAAACTTTCATTATCATAAATATTTTGTCTCATATGCAAAATTCCTTTCAAATTTAAAGATTAGTTATTTTAATTCTTTAGACCAAATATCAAATAACTTATCTAAAGAATAAGCTGCATTTGCTGGACTGGTAGACGGTAAAATACGTATTTCTAAATTTGAATATTTATTCATATCAGCGTTTTTAACAAATAAATTATATGCAGCTTTACCATTAAAAATAATTTTAGATATATTGGATTTTTTTATTAATTCTTCTATATTATTTATTTCTACATTTGTAATAGAAGCATCAGATGAGCCTTTTATTTCACAACTTTTTAAGCTATCCCATAATGCAATGTTATTTTTTAACAAAAATTGCTTTCTAAGGTCAATTTCATCGCCTATTTCTTCATTATATATTTTAGACATTAATTTCCAAAATCTATTTTGAGGATGTCCATAATAGAAATTTAATTCACGAGATTTAACAGAAGGAAAACTTCCGAGTATTAATATTTTGCTGTTTTTATTATACACAGGTCCAAAAGTATGCTCTTGTCTCATTATTTACTTCACCTATTTCCCATTTCATATATATTATCCATAAGAGTATCTGTGAAATTTTGTAAAGCCTCTTTATCTTTTAATAATTCTTTTTTAACATAAATTGGCTTTCCATATATTATTTTTACTCTTGAAAACAATTTAGCATTTTTAGTTATATATACAGGAACAATTGGTACATCTGCTTTTATAGCTATATATACAGGTCCAACTTTGGCTGGTACTCTATCTACATTTTTTGGTAACCTTTCTCCTTCTGGAAAAACAAGTAATTTTCTCTCATCTACATTTTTAAATAAATTTATAGCATGAATTAGACTACGTATATCATGCTCTCCTCTATGTATTGGAAACACATTAAAATATGTAAAAATCTTTGCCCAAAATTTCTTTTTAAATAATTCAGCCTTAGCCATAATAGTTATGCTATCATCCTTTGCAAAAAGCCAAGTCGGCTCTACTGTATTAGAATGATTAGGGCATATCACACATTTTTTTAAATCTTTTATATTATCATAGTCAATATATTTTACTCTATAAAAAATATTACACAAGAATATTTTTATAACCCACTTAACAAACTTTTTCATCTATATTTCAGTCCTTCTTTTTAAAAGTTCAGTTATAGTATTTACATCATCTGATATATTATGACCTGTTGTATCAATAACTACTGCATCCTCTACTTTAATAAGTGGAGACTCTTCTCTTTCCATATCAATTTTGTCTCTTTTTAAAATATCATTTTTTAATATATCTATATCTATATATTCTCCTCTTTTTTCTAAATCTAATTTTCTTCTTCTTGCTCTTTCATCTAAAGAGGCTGTAAGAAATATTTTTAATGTTGCATTAGGAAAAACAACACTTGCTATATCTCTTCCATCCATAACTATACTATTATTTTTAGCAAATTCTCTTTGCAACTCTACCATTTTTTCTCTTACTATTTTAACTTTAGCAACCAAAGGCACAAGCTTAGATATATTTGCACTATGTAATTTTTCTGTTACATCTTCACCATTTAATATAGTTATAACATTATTATTTTCTAATCTAAAAGTAATTTTTATATCATTAATATTTGAAACTATATTCTCATCTGTTATTTCTATATTATTTTGTACAAAATACAGAGTCACAGCTCTATACATATCTCCTGTATTTATATATACAAAATTTAATTCTTTTGCTACTGCTTTAGCAATAGTAGATTTACCAGTTGCTACTCCTCCATCTATAGCAATTATGTATTTTTGTTCTTTTTTAGTCATAAATTACCTCTTTTCCCTTTATTTTTGCTCAAAAATATGATATCATATATGTGTATATTTGTAAAGTATATTTCAGAAGGAAGGGAAAGACATGACAAACGAATCTAAAATATTTGATAGCAAAATAATTGTGTTATATATATTGGATATAGCTGGAAAACCTCTTAGTATAGATCAAATTGTTAAATTTTGCGAAGAATTTGATGATATAACATATTTTGATATTTGCTCATATATAGATAGTCTAAAAACAAGTAATTATATAGATGAAAATCTCGAAGAAAATACTATGATATATAGTTTAAATGATTTAGGTAGAGCAACTTTAAAAGAATTACTAGAATTAATCCCTGGAGTTAATTTACACAATATAAAAAAGATGATAAATAAAAATATTACAAAGGTAAAAACTGACTTTTCAATTGATACAACAATATTACCTATTAAAGATGATGAATACAAGGTATCATGTTATATTAAAGATGGTAATGATGAATTAATAAATATTACTTTATATGCTGGAAGCAAAGAACAAGCAAAAAACATTGCTAAAAACTGGGATGAGAAAGCTGAAGAAATATATAATCAATTATTAAAAGCTATGACAAAAGAATAACTGAATAAGTTTGACTTATTCAGTTTTTATATTGCTATTTTTCAATTTCTAATTTCTTTTTACTATATTTTACATATAGATTTTTTAATATAAATATAATTAAATAATATATTGTTACAAAAATACCGATATTAAAGCTTAACTTTAATGTATCAACTTTAGTAAACATTAATGAATCTTTGTAACCAACAAATACTATGTACATAAAATTAATAATAACAAAAATAATTCCTATTATCTGGAATTTTTTATTTGTAAAAGAAAGGAAAACACCACATAAAAGTAATAATATACCATATATAATTGTTCTACTACCTATAAGAGTAAAACCAAAACAAGAAATAATTATTACTCCTAAAATATATAATATAAATACTATATTTAGCATAAATATAAAAAAACTTTTTAACATCTCTACTTCACCTTATAATTAAATTCTATCATGAAATATATCAAGTATCAAGTTTATTTATTACATTTTAATGGTAAAAATTACGCTTTATTCGCTAACATAGTGCATAAACGGTAAAAAAATATGTGCCTATGCACTGTTTTTTTGTCTTTTTGTAATTTTTTTATTTATGCTTTTAAAGTATTAATTTTGTTATACATCTTGAAATTTATGTTAATATATAATATAATTTATATGTTATTTTAAGGAGTTGAATTTATGTTAGATATAAAATTTGTTAGAGCTAATCCTGATATAGTAAAAGAAAATATCAAGAAAAAATTCCAAGATGAAAAACTACCTCTTGTAGACGAAGTTATTTCTTTAGATCAAAAAATAAGAGAATTAAAACAAGAAGGCGATGAATTAAGAAAAGAAAGAAATACAACAAGTAGTCAAATTGGTATTTTAATGCGTGAAAAGAAATTAGATGAAGTTGATGAAAAAAAGAAAAGAGTTACAGAAATTAACTCTAAATTAGTTAATATAGAAAAAGAAGAAAACGAATTATCTATCTCTTTAAAAGAAAAAATGATGGTAATACCAAATATTATGGACCCTTCTGTTCCAATTGGTAAAGATGATAGTGAAAATGTTGAAATTGAAAAATTTGGAGAGCCTTACGTACCTGATTATGAAATACCATATCATCCAGATATATGTGAAGCACTTGATGGACTTGATAAAGAAAGTGCCGGAAGAACAAGTGGAAATGGTTTCTATTATTTAATGGGCGATATTGCAAGATTGCATTCTGCTATGTTAAGTTATGCAAGAGATTTTATGATTAATAAAGGATTTACATATTGTGTTCCTCCATTTATGATAAGAAGTGACGTTGTAACTGGAGTTATGTCATTTGCTGAAATGGACGCCATGATGTATAAAATTGAAGGCGAAGATTTATACTTAATTGGTACAAGTGAGCATTCAATGATAGGAAAATTTAAAGGTCAAACAGTTAAAGAGGAAATGTTACCTATTACCCTTACTTCTTATTCTCCATGTTTTAGAAAAGAAGTTGGTTCACATGGATTAGAAGAAAGAGGCCTTTACCGTGTACACCAATTTGAAAAACAAGAAATGGTTGTTTTGTGTAAACCAGAAGACGCAATGGATTGGTACAATAAAATGTGGTCTTATACAGTAGAATTCTTCCGTAGTTTAGATGTTCCTGTAAGAACACTTGAATGTTGTAGCGGTGATTTAGCTGACCTTAAAGTAAAATCTTGTGATGTTGAAGCATGGAGTCCAAGACAAAAGAAATACTTTGAAGTTGGTTCATGCTCTACTTTAGGAGACGCACAAGCAAGAAGACTTGGTATTAGAGCAAGAGGCGAAAATGGAAATTATTTAGTTTCTACTCTTAACAATACAGTTGTTGCAACTCCAAGAGGTATGATTGCAGTAATTGAAAATAACGTAAATGCTGATGGTTCTATAAATATTCCAAAAGCTTTACAACCATACATGGGTGGACTTGAAAAAATAGAGATAAAAAAATAATAATTGTTAGTAAAAAGGAAAAGTTATCAATTAGCTTTTCCTTTTATTATATATTAGACAACTTTATTGACAGATATTATGTAATATGTTATTATATTTATATATTGAAAGGATTTTTAAAATGATAAATAATATAAAATATGAAACATCTGCTTTTTCAAAAAAAAATATATTAAAAACTGATAAAAAACAAATAGTACTGGTTGGTAAATCAAATGTCGGAAAGTCTTCTTTTATAAATTCAATAGCAAATCAAAAAAGACTAGCAAAAGTTGGACAGACACCCGGTAAAACAAAGTCTCTTAACTATTATAATGTAAACAATGAATATTATATTGTAGACTTACCTGGATATGGATATTCTACTATGACAAAACAAGAGAAACTAAAAACATCTGAGATGATAAATGAATATATACATAATAATCCAAATATTGCTCATATATTCTTTTTAGTTGATATAAGACATAAACCAACAAATGATGATAGAATAATGTATGACTGGTTAATTGAACAAAACATTCCATTTACTATTATTGCAACAAAAGCAGATAAGGTTGCAAAAACTAAAATTGATGAATATCTATTACAAATAACAAAAACGTTATTTTCAAAAGAAAATATTATTGCTTTTTCTAGTGAAAGCAAATTAAATGTTGATAAAATTGAAACACTAATAAAAGATAATGTTAAATAATAAATATTAGTTATATCTAACTAGTATTTTACTGTATAATATAATATAAAAATTCCAAGCATTAGTTAAAATACTTGGGATTTTTTATTATTATATGAGGCACACTATATTATACAGCTTTTTTATTTGTCTCTTCTATACTTTCTTCTTGAGCCTTTCTTTCAATTTTTTCTTGAGCTTTACTACTTATATAGTAACCGATAATACCTAATATTAAAAATGCCGCAACTAATATAACAGCAGTAGTAAAGCTACCTTGTGATAGGCTATTTCCTGCAAACACAGTTATAAAAAGACTTGGAATTCTTGATAAAGTTGCAAGAAATATAAATCTTTTTGGTCTAACTGGTGTAAGCCCCGCAACATATATAAAAATATCTTTTGGAATCATTGGAATTACAAATATTATAAATACTAATAGTTCAAATTTAGCTGGATTTTTAAATACTTTTTTGTTTTTTAGCTCTTCAATTTTTTCTTTTGAAAAGAATAACTCAATAAAACTTACTCCTATTTTTCTAACAACATAAAAAACTATTGTAGTACCAATTAATATTCCTACAAGACAAAGTAGCATACCACCCCATGTGCCATATAGCATTCCTGATATTATTTCCATTGGTTGACCTGGTACTACTGCAACTACTATTTGAAGTATCTGTAATATAAGTACTACAAACACTCCCTTTAATCCCATGTTTGCAACATCGTTTTTAAAATCTATTCTTGTTTCTTCGTTTGATATTTTTGATATCATTGGTAAAAAAGCAATGGTACCAATGATCATGATTATAATTACGCTTACTGATATTATAATTCTAGCAATTGCTAGTCGTTTTTCTTTCTTTTCTAAATCATTCATTATATTAACCTCATATTAAATTATATCATATTCAACAATTTATGACAATAAATATAGTTATAATAATTATATATTTTTAAACATATATTTGTTACTAGAAAGGTTGTGAGTATATGCTTTTTAAGGGTTCCGGAGTTGCCATTATAACTCCATTTGATAAATATAATAACATTAATTATGAAAAACTAGAAGAATTAGTTGAATTTCAAATTCAAAATTCAACTGACGCCATAATTGTATGTGGAACTACACGGTGAATCCTCTACTCTATCTACTGAAGAAAAAAAGGACGTCATTTCTTTTGTAGTAAACAAAGTAAATAAAAGAATACCTGTTATTGCTGGAACTGGTAGTAACAATACCAAAGAGGCAATTGAAATGTCAAAATTTGCACAAAACGCAAATGTAGACGGACTACTTCTAGTAACCCCCTATTATAACAAAACAACTCAAATAGGTCTATATGAACATTTTAAATTAATTGCATCTAATGTTGAAATTCCAATTATATTATATAATGTTCCTAGTAGAACTGGTGTTAACATATCTTTAGATACACTAATAAAACTTTCTAAAATAAAAAATATATGTGGCATTAAAGAGGCTAGTAATGACATCTCTCAAATTGCACAAATAGCATCTAAAATACCGGAAGACTTTTATATATATTCTGGTAATGATGACCAAATTTTACCAGTACTCTCTCTTGGTGGTGTTGGTGTAATATCTGTTCTTGCAAATATTCTACCTAAAGAAACACATGAAATATGTTATAGTTTCTTTAATGGTGAAATTGATAAATCAAGAACTTTGCAGTTAAAGTATATGGATCTAATAAAAAAACTATTTATAGAGGTAAATCCTATTCCTATTAAAGAGGCTATGAATATACTTAACTTAAATGTAGGAAATTGTAGACCTCCGCTTTGTAATATGGAAAATAAAAATAAAAAGATATTAATGGACTCTTTAAAAAATATATAAAGCATTGGTTATTTGCCAATGCTTATTTTAAGAAAAATGAAGCCAGAAAAGCAAGTCCCATACTATATGCAAGAATTGTAGCTGGTTTACAAATAAGTAATATAATCGTAAATTTTTTTAAAGTCATCTTAGTAATACCTGCAAGATAACACAAAAAGTCATCCGGAGCCACAGGAAGAAGAATTGCAATTGTAAATAATTTTTCAAATTTACTTCCTTTATCAAGCCATCCAATATACTTATCAATTAATTTTTTATCGAACATCTTTTTAATAAGAGGTAAACCATATTTTTTTGAAATAAGAAAAGCTATTATTGAACCGATTACAATACTAACATAATTATATACAAATCCCATATAAGGTCCAAATACTAATACTCCAACTGCACAACTAACTCCTCCAGGTATTATTGGGATAACGACTTGAATTATTTGGATTATTATAAATAATATTGGTCCCCATACTCCAATAACATTTAAAAATTCTACTAGTTTTTCTTGAGAAGTAAAAATTTCAGATTTTATTCCATAATAAACAAAAGCACATAGCAAAATAGTACCAATGACTGTAGAAATATGCATAAATATTTTTAGTTTATTATCTCTTTTTATATTAACTTGTATATCCACTATATGCCTCCATACTTACATCGTTATAAAACTCACGCCATAAAGAGGCAACATGTTCTTTACTATAAAACTTTCCTCCATTGCTTGACATTATAACCGCCTTATTATAAAAATCACAATCCTCTTTTAATAAATTTATTTTAGCTATAAAATCATCATTATTCTTACCTTTTATATAATAATCTGGAAGTATACTTTTATATATGTCAAGATCTCTTAAAAGTATTGGAACATTAATACACATAGCTTCTAATATGCTCATTGGAAATAATTCTTCATATGAAGGTAAAAACATTACATCTGCTATATTATATATTTCATTCATATAGTTCCTGTCAATAAGTCCCAAAAAATGTACGTTATTTGGTAAATTATTTTCTAGTTCATATTTTATCTTTTCATATCCCGATGACATCTTTCCAAACACAGCTCCACCAGCCCATACAAATTGAACATCAGGCATTTTTCTTGCTATTTCTATAAAATCTAAAACACCTTTTCTTGTTTGAAGTTGTCCAACACTAAGTACTGTAAATTTATTTTTATCTAAATTATACTTTTCTTTTACTACATTTTTTCTTTCTTCATCTAAAGCATAAAAATTTTTTGAAGATACAAAATTTGGAATATACGTTATTTTCTTTCTATTTATACCATACTTTTCTAATACATTTATAAAATATGGATTTACAACAACTAAATGATCTACACTTTTATAAAAACTTATAACATATTTATAAAAAAGAGTTTTAAATGGCTCAATTAAGTTAATACTTTTTTCAAGTGTCTCTGGTACAAAATGCACATATGCAATAGTTTTTCCCCTTCTTTTTGCAAAAGGTATTGTAAAATAATATTCTGGATTTATAGTATGATAATGCATTATATTACAAAATTTCATTTCATTTTCAACAATATCATATTCTAGTAATTCATTTTTAACAAGGTTTACTTGCTCATCATGTGCTGATAATACCCCTTGCCCTTTTATTTTATCTGCTTTTGATAGCATATTAATTGAAATCATAAATCTCCACCTCTTTTATGCAACACTACTAATTATAACGATATAAAAATACAATAAGTAACAAAAAAATATATTTTACTTAAGAGATAGAACAAATATTATTATACAATTTGCTCTATTTCTTTTATTTTATCATCAGAAAATATTAACTTTATAACACCAGGAGAATTTAATCTAATTATATTTTTGTTATATTCTAATTCATTATTAACATTTAATTTACACCAATTCATTAATAAAAACTTTAATGTTGCACCATGACTTACTATTGCTATTTTTTTACCTAAATTTTTAGAAATAATATTGTTAAATGAACTATTAACTCTAGTTGATACCTCTTTTCTACTTTCTCCTCCATTGTTTTTAAGATTTTCATCTAGTAATTGCTCAGTGGTAAAATCATTTTTCTTATTAATACCCATTTTTTCTAAAGTTTTTAAGTTACCGTAATTTTCTTTCATTAAAATTTTCATCTATATTAATATCTATATTATTCTTAAAAGCTATATATTTAGCTGTAGAAATTGCTCTTACATAGTTACTAGACCATAATACATTTATATTTTTTAATTCTTCTAAATTACTAATTTTTTGAGCATTTATTTCTCCTTCTACTGAAAGCACTATTTTTTCGTTACTTATCTGTGAACTTTCTTTTGAAATGCAATTCCTAATTTTTAATTGATTAGAGTGTCTTATTAAATATACTTGAGTTATATTTTTCATATATTTTCACCTAGTATTTATTATACCAAAAAAAATCATCCCATACAATATATGGAATAATTTTATATTTATATTACATGTTCAAAAGTAAACTTCTGTTTATCTATTATTTCGGATATTGTTTTGTTCAAAGTCTTTGTGGATTTTATTGCCTCTTCTTTGTCTTTTGCTTCTATATATGATCTAACATCATTAATATCATCTTCTAATCTATCTATTCTTTCATGATTTACAAATATGTTCCATGTAAATTCCATATTCTCCCATGTATTTTCAAGATTCTTTAAATTACTTTCTGCTAAATCAAAATTATCATTTTCTATAGCATTTCTTACACTATCTACATCACCCATTAAATAATATGCTGTTCTTTCTAAATGTTTTAACTCCCAAATTCCACCAAATATTAATAAAGCAAGTGAAATTAAAAGTATTGAAATCTGTTTAGCCATCTTTTTTCACCTCTTCCTTTAGCTGGTATATAAACTTCGAGTTTTCATCCATTGTACCAACTAACACATCTTCAAGCTTTATATTATTTTTATGCAGAAGTTTTTCAACATCAGAGTTGTTCATATTAAGTATTTTTGTATTTACTTCTGATATTTTACCTTCTTCTATTATATTAAGTGGAATAAAGTTCATATTATCACTATTTTTAATAACTGTTAAATTACCATTTGTTTCAATAATAGCACATTTAACATCTTGTACTTTAAATACATCTTTATTTCTAAGTTGCGTCATTATATCTGCCATAGTATATTGAAGTTTTGAAAGCTCTGATTCAATAACTTTACCATCCCTAATTATAACAGATATTGTACCGCAAACAACATCTTGTACTTTATTACTAGATTGTATTAATAAAGTAAATATTATATATGCAACTAGTAAAGTTATAATTGGTACTATTCCATCAAAAATAGATAAGCCTCGAGATGACATTGGTGCAGATGCTAAGTCTGCAATTAGTATTATTATAGCAAGTTCAAAAGGCTGAACTTTTGATAATTCTCTTTTTCCCATTAGTCGTATTACTAAAAATACTACTGCGTATAAAATTAAAGCTCTAAAAAAAACTATTAACATTAAAAAATCACCTGTAAATATTTTTTGCATAAGTAAAAAAATTATACAAATAATAATATAAATTAAACATTTTGGGAGGTTTTATGGAACAAGTAAATAATTTTAAATATAAATTTGAGAGCTTAAGAATATCACAAATGATTATTAGGATACTTGCTTCAATGTCAATATTTACAATTACGGTTTTTTTCACTCCAAATTTTAATATTTCATCTTTTCCAATTTTAATATTAAGTAGTATAACAATATCAATATTTGATTATTTAATGTCAGTTATTACAGGAATACATGATATGCCACTAGGAAGAGGTTTTGTAGGTTTTACATGTGCTGCAATAATAATATATATAACTCAATTTTTTGTTGATGGATACTATATTACTATAGCAAGTAGTCTAATAGCAGCTGCAATTTATGGAATAATTGATAGCTTGTTACCAAATAAAATTGTATAAAGAGGATTAAAACAACTAATCCTCTTTACTATATTCTACATTATACTCTTTCTAATAGATGTAATATTTCTAATATTATAACTATCAAGATTAATATTTCGTATTTGTTTTACAAGTCTCACTATACAATCAATACTATCATTTATTATATAATATTTATATCCATAGTCGTCTTTTAAATAAAATCTATCTTTTAAACAAGGCATGCTACAATTTTTGTTTTCTTTTCTATCTTCTAACATACTACCCAAAATACAATATCTAGATGTCATAACCGTTATATAATCTTCTACAATTTCTACATTAACATACCTTGACATATTTTCTATATCAGTAATTGACATATCATATGATGGTGTTATAACATCAAAACCTTCTTTTACAAGAAAAGTTGCTGAATATATGTTAGATATATTCAAAGTATAATCTGCAACTAAAACAAAATTATACTGTTTTTTCTTTTCTAAAACTAATTTAAAAAATTCAAAGCTACCAAGTAATACACCAGATATATTATCTTTAAATATTTCATCAATATTATCTAGTATAATTTTCCTCTTATTACTTAAAACAACATTTGGTATTACTATATATATCTGTACATTTTTATATTTTTCTAAAATATCTTCTCTATATTTTATATAATCACAAATATCTATATATAATCTATCTACTTTAGCATAATTTACTTTATTATCATATTTATACAAAAACTTTGCGTTAACTTTATTTGAATCCTTTATCTTAATATTATTTTGTACAACTTCTTCATTTAACAGTTTCTCTACCGATTTTTCTTCATTTGATACATTAATATTAATTTTATAACTTTTTAATATTTCATATACTATCTTTCTTCTAAGTTCATTTAAAATAGAAACAGGAACAAATAACTTATTATCTATATTTATTTTCTTAAAATCAAATATAAAAGGAATATCTTGTGTTTTTGAAAAAGCAGATATTACAGCCTCTTTATCAAGTTCTTTGTTATTTGCTAATTGTGGTATATAGTCAATATCTATATTAATACAAATATTATTTAAAAATACCTTTGCAAATATTTTTTTATCTTTTAATATATTAATTTCAACTTCAACTTTGTTTTTTATATTCTCTACATTATTTGAATATGTAAGTCTATATTTTTTATTTAATTTATCACTTGAAGTCTTGTATATATTAGAGCCAATTTTAACACTCTTTTTAACATCACCAATCCAAACATATTCTCCTTTTTTCATATTACTATTTACATTAACATACTTATCATTTTTAATACATGTAACAATATTAGATATTACTTTATCTTCAGAATATATTTCAAATCCATCATGCATATCTATATCTTCTTCTAATTTAAGTTTTACATATACACCTTTTTTATCTATAACTTTACCTAAGAATATACCTGTATTTTTAGGAGAAAGTAAACTTATACTATTTTTATATTTTACTCCATCAAAATACCCAATACTTATTCCTCCTCTATTAAATAGCTGCATTAATTCTTGTTTAGTATTAGAATTTATGTTATTATTAATAGCATTTCTGTAGTTTTTAGTAACCCCAGCAACATATTCTGGATTTTTGTTTCTACCTTCAATTTTTAAAGAAGTAACTCCAATTTCTTTTAGTTTATTTACATATTCTAATCCAAAAATATCTTTTTTACTAAGTATATATGAATTAGAAATTAATTCTTTACCTTTACTATTATACAAGCTATATTTCATTCTACAAGGTTGAGCACATCTTCCTCTATTGGCACTTCTATTACCAATTGTGCTACTAAGCAAACATTGCCCTGATACACTCACACATAATGCACCATGTATAAATACTTCTATTTCTAAATTTGTATTTTTACATATATATTCTATTTCGTCAACTGACAATTCTCTTGCAAGTACTACTCTTTTAAATCCAATGCCTTCTAAATATTTCACTTGATCTAATGAATAGACACTCATTTGAGTACTCGCATGTAATGGTAATTTAGGTATTAACTTATGTATTAACATTCCAAGTCCTATATCTTGTATTATTACTGCATCTAAACCTTTAGAATAAAGTTTTAAAACTATATCTAAAGCTTCTTTAATCTCATCATCATACATTAAAGTATTTAAAGTAAGATAAACTTTAATACCCCTTATATGTGCATATTCTATACATTCTATATATTCATTTATACCAAAATTTACAGCCATCGCTCTTGCGTTATATTTATCTACTCCCATATATACTGCATCGGCACCATTTTGACATGCTGCTTTAAAACTTTCAATACTTCCTGCTGGTGAAAGTAATTCTATTTTATTATTATTCATTTTACTCCTCACTTTTCTTTATTTATTGTAACATAATATATTAAATAATTCAACAAATATATCTATTTGCTTGATGTTTTATGTAAATTATGATATAATGATTTCATCAAATTTATTAGGCCTAAGCCCTATTAAAACAGGGTAAAATAATTTTAGGGGGATTTTGGAATGAGTAAAATGCTGTTTAGAAGAACTTCTTCTGATTATGCAACAAAGGAACTAATCTATGAGTGGATTATACGTAGCGAAGTAAGATACCGGGTATTTGCAAGAATACTTGAAGAGATTGGACTAAAAGGTCCTTTTAGACTTAAATACCATGGTAAACCACTTTCAGATACGTTTATCTGCGAGACTGAAGAAAAGAAAAAATACAGGATAATTCTTCTTTTTCCAGATGCTGATGGAACTACTGGAATTTGTATAAGGGATGGAAAAAACGAGAAATTTTATCCTTTTAAAGACGGTAAAGTTTGCAAAAATACTCCTTTTGTTTTATAATACTAAAAAGGCTTGAGAATAAAGTATTCTCAAGTCTTATTTGGTTATGAAAACCCTAGGTTTTACCTAGGGTTCAAAGAAAGCAGTAGCGTTGAGTAGACAAATCACTCCATTTCT
>CALXJG010000031.1 GCA_944388565.1 uncultured Clostridia bacterium | reverse complement strand
GAACAAAGGCCGTTAAAGAAAAGGGTGGCCTAGAGATAGGTGGAAACTTAAATACAACATCTTTAAAAAACTCTCAAAATAAACTGAGAGAGTAATAAAATTTATTTTATTACTTTTGTTCCCTTTAATTAACATTTGTTGTTGTATATTATTATAGAGGTGAAATTAATGTTGACTTTTGTAATAAAAGAAAAAAGGGTAGATGCAAAATTAAGTTTAAAAAAATTAAGTAAAATTACAGGATTAAATGAAAAATTTTTATTTGAATTAGAAAACAATTATATAGAAAGTGTAAGCTATGTTGAATTGGAACTAATTGCAAAGGCATTAAATGTTAGGGTAAGAGATTTATACTATACTTTAGGCGATTATGAAATGTTAAGAAGGAAATTACATATTGCAATAGACGAAAAAGGAGTAAATAGCATAGAAGTAAGAAAAATAAGTATATTACTTGATGAATTGTTTAACAATATGAATGAATAATAATATATACATATTTTAATTATTATGATATAATTTAAAATAGTGTTAGGGAGAAAAATATGGAAGCTATAAATTTATTAGAAAATATAGCAATAAATAACTCAAATGAGTATGTAGAGTTAACTAACTTTATACTTAGTATAACGCCATATTTCTTGTTAGTGTTTTCTTTTTTAACGTGTTTTTTAGGCTATAAACTTCGTAGACTTTGGGTAGGATTAGGTTTTGCAGTAGCAGGATTTTTAATAGGTTGTTCAATATCTTTTTTTATACCGCAAATAAACATAGGAATATCTATTTTAATTGGTATTGTTCTTGCTGTATTAACTATAGTGTTTTCATTACAGCTTTATAAATTGCAGTTATTTTTAATTAATTTTGTATCATCATATATATTTTTTAGTAAAATAATTTGTACATTTTTACCAAATTTAGCCTGTATATTAATCAGTTTAGCTATTGCTATATTTATAGGCTTACTTGCTCTAAAATATATGTACATAGTTACAATTATAACTACATCTATTTCTGGAGCTTTCATAATGCTTAAACAATTATTTGATTTATTAGATTTTAAATATAATATATTCTATTATATTTTATTAGTGATATTTTCTATACTTGGTATGTTAGTACAATTTAAAACTTGTAATAGTCATATAAAAAAGGGGGATGATTAAAATGGAAGTGATTGTAAAAGGAGTATATAAACATTTTAAAGGGAATTATTATATAGTTGAAGACATAGCTATTAATAGTGAAACAGATGAAAAATGTGTTGTATATAGAGCTTTGTATGGAGATGCAAAGTTATATGTAAGGCCTTATGATATGTTTTGTTCATTAGTAGATAAAGAAAAATATCCTAATGTAACACAAAAATATAGATTTGAAAAAGTAGATAAACTAGATTAAATAACTCTACTACACTAAAGAGTTCTAAACTTAATGTTTAGGACTCTTCTATGTAATATAAAATAGATTTTAACTTTGATATAAATTTTTCCAGCTAAATTTGTACAATGCAGTAAAATAGCCTAAATAGAAAATGTCAAATTTGTTGGAAAATTTTATACGAATCATTGAATTTTAAGCAGTTTCATGTTATTCTTATTATATTAAATGTTGATTTTTCAATGGTTTAACTTTAACAAGAGTTGTATTTAAATATGATATTTACATATACAATAGGTGTTTCTATTTCAGTTTAACTTTAACAAGACTAGTATTTAAATAATACTGACGGTATAGTTGCTAAATATAAAGGTGCGTTTAACTTTAACAGGAGTTGTATTCAAATATAATTGTCTTAAACTATATTTTTTAATGAATTATTAGGGAGAAAGAAAAATATGAAAAAAGTATTTTTATAAGTAAATTAATTTATACAATGTTTATATTAATATTTTTGCTTTCTATAACTATAAGGACAGAAGATATAAAAACTAAAATAATGCTGATTCCATTTGTAATCTGTGGATTTTCTTCAATAGGAAAAAATATATGTTTAATACTAGATAAGGGAAAATGGGCAAATATTTTTTCTAAAGTATTTATCATTAGCCTTTTATCATTTTGGTTTGGATTTTTAGCTTATTGGTCTTATTTATGTATTAGAGCTAAGAATTACTTAACTATATTATTTATAATACCATTTTTTATTATAGGTATATATTTGATAAGGAAGTTCTTATTAAATAAAACTACAAAAAAACACATAAGGCTAAGAATACTTAATTTAATTTTAAAATTATAATAGCTTCTTTGTTAGTTTTAGCTGTTCTTTTATCCGGAATAGTAATATTGTTTTTAGCAAAAAGAAACATTAAGGGCAATAATAAAAAACAGTAAGTTTGGAGTATAATAGATTTTGAAGATAGATGATATTAAATTAAAGTTGGAAA
Source organism: uncultured Clostridia bacterium (assembly GCA_944388565.1). Taxonomy (GTDB): domain Bacteria; phylum Bacillota; class Clostridia; order TANB77; family CAG-465; genus CAG-465. The sequence goes on along the minus strand of CALXJG010000031.1, from coordinate 13,687 downwards.
ATTTAGGTTATGAATTTGAGTCTCCTATTAAAAATGTTAATAAAGATAGCAGAATTGTAAAATATAATTGGTAGAAAAAAATTGAATAAAGTAGTACACTTAATTTTGGAGGTGAACAGAATGAATTTAGGTAATAATTTATTTCAGGCAAGAAAAAAAGCGGGTTTATCACAGGAAACAGTTGCCGAAAAATTAGGTGTAAGTAGACAAACAATTTCAAAGTGGGAAACAGATGAAACTGTACCAGATATTTATCAGTCAAAGAAATTGGCAAAGTTATATAACTTATCTTTAGATGAGTTAATAGAGTTTGATGTTGATATAAAAGAGATAGAAGAAGTAATAAAAAATACTAATGAAGAAACAGAAGCAAAAATTAATTGGACAAATGCTTGGAGCAAAAAATATCCAGTATTAGCAACATATCCTAAAATAGTTAATATATCTAAATATTCAGAAAAGATCAGACAAATGTTAGATAGTTTAACATATGAATATGGATATAATGAATTAGATAGTATGTTAGTTTTAAAAGATATACTTTATCATGAATGGAAAGATAAAAAATAATCCTAATTTATGGGGATATATTTAAAATGTTAATAAGCATTGCTTGTAGCAACGGACTGTTCTTTATATAATAGTTTTAGTAAAGAAAGGAGTTGTTGTAAAATGTTAAAAGAAAATATTAAAGCAGTAAGAAAATCAAAAGGACTTTCGCAAGAAGAACTTGCTATAAAGTTAAATGTGGTTAGACAAACAATTTCTAAATGGGAACAAGGTTTATCTGTTCCTGATGCAGAAATGCTAATCACAATATCAGAAGTTCTTGAAACACCTGTAAGCACTTTGCTTGGAGAAAATATTTCTGAATCGAAAGTCGATGATATAAAAGCTATTTCTGAAAAATTAGAGATAATAAACTTACAACTATCACAAAGAAAAAATAAAATAAGAAAAATAGTTCACTTACTTTTAATCTCATTATGTATAATTATAATATTTATTTTCATATCTTTAATTTTATTAAATAGTCCATACTTAAATTTGGATTATAGCAATCCTGAAAATGCTGTTTTAGGAGTTATTTTTCATTCTTTTGAATGGTTATTTATTAGAATAGCACCGATTGTCCTTATTGGATTAATTATTTTGATTTTCTTAACTAGAAAAAAAGAATAAAAGTATTCTAAAAACTATTTATATTATAATAAGTAAAGCAGATAATAACTTGAAATTATCTGCTTTTTAATATATAATTTGGACAAAAGATATCATTTTAGAAGTGAGATGATAAATTTGAACTACATATTAGCATTAGTTATTATATTTATAATATCAATATTAATTTTTATATTATTTGAAATATTAGATTATAAGTTTGATGTTAAAATAAAGTATTTTTCATTAGTTGCCAAGAATAAATTGATATATTATATAGTCTTAATTATTTGGGTTATCATTTTATTTGGTTTACTTATAATTAGTGAGTATGTGAATAATAATTTTTACTTTATAATACCAGTTATATATTTTTCTATATTTATTTGTTTGTATCACCATGTTAGAAGTTGGAAAATGGCATATAATGTTTATATTAAAAATGTTAATTTATTGCTAAAAGCAAAAGAAAAGAAGAAAAGAAAACGTTTTAATAAGTAATTAATTATTATATAATTTGAAAAATATTTAATAGTTATTTTGTTAGTTATTTGTTAGTTACCGTAAAATTTTTATAGAATTTAATTTGATTTTATTTAGTTTTTAAAATACAATAAATCCTACAACCATGCTAGATTGTAGGATTTTATTAAACATATTATATTTGAAAATATTATCTCTTTGAGAATTGAGGAGCTTTTCTTGCTTTCTTCAATCCATATTTTCTTCTTTCTTTTACTCTAGAATCTCTAGTTAAAAGACCATTTCTTTTTAATGTTGCATGAACATCAGCATCAGTAGTTGCAAGTGCTTTAGCAATACCATGAGCAACAGCTCCAGCTTGACCAGCAAATCCACCACCATTTACTGTAGCAATAACATCATACTTTTCCATTAAATTAGTTACTGTAAAAGGTTTTAATACAATAGCTTTTAATGTATCTAAAGTATATATTTCATTCATATCTTTTTTGTTTATAGTTATTTTACCAGTTCCAGGAATAATATTAACTCTTGCTATAGAAGATTTTCTTTTTCCTGTAGCATAAATATATTCTTTTTTTGCCATCTTTCAATTCCTCCTAAAATTCCCAATTTAAAGGCTTTTGAGCTTCATGATTATGTTCGCTACCTTTAAATACTCTTACATTTGTAAGTAATTGTCTACCTAATGAATTTTTAGGTAACATTCCTTTTACTGCTAATAATAACGCTTTATCTGAACTATTAGCCATTAAATCTTTATATGGAGTTTCCTTTAATCCACCTATATAACCAGAATGTCTTCTGTAAACTTTTTGATTTAATTTGTTTCCTGTTAAAACAATTTTATCTGAGTTTATTACTATAACATTATCTCCACAATCTAAATGTGTAGAATAAGTTGGTTTGTGTTTTCCTTTTAATAATTTAGCCACCTCACTAGCTACTCTACCAAGAGGTCTATCAGCTGCATCTATCACATACCATTTTTTTTCAATTTCTTTAGCTTTTACGCTATGTGTAGTATTATTCATTTTTATTTTTCCTCCTAATACATAATAAAACAAGTCAAACCTTCCGGGGTATAGCTGACTTTTATTTGATACTTAAATATTATACATTTAAAAAGGCAAAATGTCAACAATAATGGTTAAAAAACTTAAAAAATTGGCAAAATAATAGAATAAATAAATATTATACTTACTTAAAAAAAATCTAAATAATTAATTTAAACCTAAAACTATTGCAAAAAGCCATATTTTAGTGTAATATATAAGAGTATAATAATGTAGATAATTAAGATTATTGATATAGAAAAGAGGTTGTAAAATGGACGAGTATGGAGAGATTTTTGAAACATATATTGAACCAGAGGAAATAACTAATGATATAATGGATATAAAAGAAGTTGCAAAGTTAAATGGTATAATTTCTAAACTTAAAATGTATAATAATAACCCAGTTGAATTAACAAAAGTATACACCAATGTTTTATTTGACGATAACGTTTCTTTTATTTTAACAAAAATTAGTCAGGATCAGATATTTGCTTCACAATTTCCAGAATTTTATGAAGTCAATGCATATGGCGAAAATATGATAAATTGTCAACAAAACTCTCAATTTCATAAATATGGAACTTTTAAACACACATTGGCAACTATAGAATTTGTTGGAAATCCACAAATTCCAATAGGAGATTGGCAAAAAAGAATATTAAAATGGACAATGTTATTACATGATATAGGAAAACCATATGTAAAAACTATTGCTGAAGATGGAACTGAAAGTTTTGCTGGTCATGATGATAAATCAGTTGAACTTGCTGGACCTATATTGGATAGATTTTATTTTTCAGAAGAAGAAAAAAGAATAATTCTAACTCTTATAAAATATCATGATAGATTTTTAAATGAGGGTGAAATAACAAATGATAATATGAAGTTCTTAGCTTCTGAATTAAATAATAACAAAGAGTTATTTTATCTATTATTAGATGTTAAAGAAGCAGATGCAAAGGCTAAATGTCTGGATGTGTATAGCAAATTTAAGATAGTTAAGAATAAGTACATGGAATTTATAAATAATTATTTTTCATTCAAGCAAGAAAAAGATGTTAAAGTTGAAGAAAAAGATAGTGTTTCTAATAATAATGATGATGAGGTGTCACTAAGTGAATTAGAAGTTTTATTAGATTCAGTATTAAGTAAAAAGGCAATAAAAACATTATACCAACCAGTTATTGATTTAAAAACTGAAAGTGTATGGGCATATGAAGTATTTACTAAAATTGAGAGCAATAAAAGAGTAGATATATTAAGATTCTTTGAATATTCTAAGGATGTAAAAAAACATGATAAATTACAACAAGTATTATTAATTAATGGTATTGAAGATTTTGAAAGTCTAACTGTTAAAGAAGCAGATAAGATAATAGTAAATGTGGATTTATACAGTTATGATAGATATATTAATAAGCCAAGAATATATGATATGATGAAAAGGAATAAAGTAATAATTGAATTTCAAAATTATGAAAGAAAAGATTTTAATAAATTACAAGAAACAATTGACTTGATTCATAAAAATAGTGGGCTTGTTGCATTGGATAATTTTGGTAGAAGTACTTTAGGTCTTGATGATGTAAATATGTTAAATATTGATTACATTGTACCTGATGTTGGAATGATGAGAGATATATTGGATGATGATGAAAAGAAAAAATTTTTATCAGATTTACTTACATTTTCTACTGCCAAAGAATGTGATCTTATTATTGTTGGAATAGAAGATAAAGAAACATTAGAATATGTAAAGAAAATGGGTGTTAGATATGTTCAAGGCTATTATTTTGCTAGACCAGATTTTAAAGTAATTTCAATGAATACTATGGTAAAAGAAAAGATAAAAGAAGCATCAGAAGATGAAATATAGCACTCTAAAAATAAATATAAAAAATAAAGATAAAAATACTTGACAGACAAGTATTTTTATAGTACAATACATGTGAACGAATGTTTGATGAGATTTAGGAGGGTAATATGATATCAGATGAAAGAAAAAAAGCCTTAGATATAGCTATGGCACAAATAGAAAAAAACTTTGGTAAAGGTTCAGTAATGAAACTTGGTGAAATAGGTAATGTAAGTGTTGACTCAATACCAAGTGGAGCTTTAAGTTTAGATGTTGCACTTGGAATTGGAGGATTCCCAAGAGGAAGAATAATTGAAGTATTTGGACCTGAATCTTCAGGTAAAACAACAGTTGCTTTACATGCTATTGCTGAAGCTCAAAAGATGGGAGGAATAGCTGCATTTATAGATGCTGAACATGCATTAGACCCAGTTTATGCTAAAAATTTAGGAGTAGATGTAGATAACTTAATTGTTTCTCAACCAGATACAGGAGAACAAGCTTTAGAGATTGCAGAGCAATTAATAAGAAGTGGAGCTGTAGATATTATTACTATCGACTCAGTTGCAGCTTTAGTACCAAAAGCAGAAATTGATGGCGAAATGGGTGATTCACATGTTGGTTTACAAGCAAGACTTATGTCTCAAGCTTTAAGAAAATTAACAGGTGTTTTAAGTAAATCAAAAACAGTTGCAATATTTATTAATCAATTAAGAGAAAAAGTAGGAGTAATGTTTGGAAATCCTGAAACTACTCCAGGTGGTAGAGCATTAAAGTTCTATGCTTCTGTAAGACTTGATGTAAGAAAACAAGAGGCAATAAAAATAAATGGTGAAGTAATGGGAAGTAGAACAAAAGTAAAAGTTGTAAAAAATAAGGTGGCACCACCATTTAGAGAGGCTGTATTTGATATTGTTTATGGAAAAGGTATATCTAAATCAGGTTGTGTACTTGACCTAGCAACAGATCTTGATATAATTGATAAGAGTGGTGCATGGTTCTCATATAATGGTCAAAAAATAGGACAAGGAAGAGAAAATGCAAAACAATTCTTAGAAGATAACCCAAGCATAATGGAAGAAATTGATAAGAAAGTAAGAGAAAACTTTAATACAGCATTTGAAAAAAGTATGGGTGAAATTCCAGAAGCTGATGCTGATGATAAAATAGATGCTTTAGAAGAATAAATTTTTAAGTAAGGAGAGTATTTTATGAGCTTTGAAGAAGCAAAAGAAAAAGCAGTAAGATACCTAGTAATAGCAAGAAAGACAGAATATGAAGTTAGAAATAAGTTAAAAAAGTCTAATTGCGAAGAAGAAATAATTGATAAAGTAATAGATTATCTAAATAAAATCAATTATATTAATGATAATGAATATGTAGACGCATATATAAGACAGTGTATGCGTCTTTTAAATTATTCTATTTATGAGATAAAACAAAAGCTATTGCAAAAAGGTATAAAAAAGTGTATAATTGAAGAAAAATTGATAGATTTAGAAGAAAGTGATTACGAGAAAAAACTAATTCAAAAACTACTAAATGGTAAGCTTAAAAATATGGAAAATTTAAAGCAAAAACAATATTTATATAGAAGAGGTTTTAAAATAAGTAGTGACTTTTTTAATTAGAGGTGAATGATATGATAAATGTACCAACAGCACATAATGAAGCAAAATTAGGAGATATAGCAAAAACAGTTATAATGCCAGGTGATCCACTTAGAGCTAAATATATAGTTGAAACATATTTTGATGACTATACTTGTTATAATAAAGTAAGAGGAATGCTTGGATATACTGGTTATTATAAAGGAGTAAAATTATCAGTACAAGGTAGCGGTATGGGAGTACCTTCAATGGGAATTTATTCAAGAGAACTATTTGAAGGATATGATGTTGATAATATTATACGTGTCGGTAGTGCTGGAGCATTAGCTAATAAAGAGGCAAGTGATGTAGCAAATACTGTTAAATTAAGAGATATTTTGGTAGCTGAAACCGTTGATACTGATTCTAACTTTTTAATGTCTAATGATTTAGATGAATTATTTCCAGCAGCTTCATATAAGATGTTAGAAACTTTAAAAACAATTTCTGAGAATAAAAATATAGATATTAAAATTGGTGAGATATATACATCTGACTCTTTTTATAAAACAAAAGAGCAATTAATAGAAACATCTAAATTAGATGTACTTGGTGTTGAAATGGAAACTTTAGCATTATATGCAAATGCTAGCTTAACTTCTAAAAACGCTTTGGCAATGTTTACTGTATCAGATAATCCAATTATAGGTGAGTCATTAAGTTCTAATGAAAGACAAACAGGATTTAATAAAATGATAGAGCTTGCACTAGAATTAGCTGTACAATGTGAAAAAAATAGAAAATAGGTGAAATTAATGCATGATATTATATTAAATAATAAACCTAAATATAAATTTGTAATAGAAAATTTTGAAGGTCCATTAGATTTATTGTTATATTTAATCTCAAAAAATAAGATGAATATATTTGATATTTCTTTAAGTAAGTTAACAGATGAATATATAAGTTATTTAAATGAAATGACAGAGCAAAATATTGAAGTTGCTTCTGAATTTATTGTAATGGCTTCTACATTATTAGACATTAAGGCAAGAAAATTATTACCAGAATTAGAACCAAAAGAAGATGAAGAAGAACAATTAACTGAAGAAGATATTATTAATAAAATAATTGAATATAAAAAATATAAAGAAGTATCAAATTATATAAAAGAAATGTATGATAATAATTTTGGCTCTTTTTCAAAAACTTTTGAGAAAATTAAATTTGAAAAGAAAGTTGAATATACAGGACAAGCTATAAACAGTGGTGAATTGTGTGAATTATATCTTAGTATTTTACAAAGGAATGTGAATAAAATAAATAAGCAAGCAAAAGAAATAGAAAAAATAGCATTATATGAAAGAGTAACAGTACAAGATAAAGTTAAACAAATAGTTGATTATCTAAATACAAATGAAAATATGGTTTTTAATAAAATGTTTAATCCAGAAAAATGTGATAATATAGAAGTTGTAACAGCTTTCTTAGGAGCATTAGAACTTAGTAAATTAAAACAAGTAAATATTGAACAACAGTATTTATTTTCAGATATTAATATATCAAAAATTAATGATGCAAAAATACAAATAGATGCTTCTAAAATATTAGACTAGCTATTAAGTCATATATATAATAGTTATATAACTTTAACAAATGTTGTATTTAAATTTTGAAAAAGCAGAGGCTTTTGCACTGTTATTTAAAAATGTTGGTATTTAAATATATCAACATTTTTTTGTAATTAATTTAAAAATATTAATTATTAAATTTATTTGTCTAGTTTTGTATAGTAATGTCAAATAATAATATATTAGATATAACTTTGATTTTCTATTAATATATATTAATGTAATAAATTTATTTGTGAAATTTTGGTGTAAATGGTAATTATATATTGAATCCATAATATAATTGTGATATAATGATTTAGCACTTAAAGAGAAAGAGTGCTAAAAATTGGAGGTGTTTTTTTATGTTAAAACCTTTAGGTGATAGGGTTATTGTAAAATCAGTTGAGACAGAAGAAACTACAAAGAGTGGTATAGTATTGCCGTCTTCAGCTAAAGAGAAATCTTCAGTTGCAGAAGTAGTTGCAGTTGGACCAGGTGGAAAAATTGATGGTGAAACTGTTACTATGGAATTAAAAGTAGGTGACAAAGTAATATGCTCAAAATACTCTGGCACAGAGATTAAATATGAGGGCAATGAGTATACAATTTTAAAACAAAGTGATGTTTTAGCTATAGTAGAATAGGGGGAACTATATATGTCAAAAGAATTGTTATTTGGTAGAGAGGCAAAAGAAGCCTTAGAAAGAGGTGTTGATACTTTAGCTAATGCTGTTAAAGTAACATTAGGACCAAAAGGTAGAAATGTTGTTTTAGATAAATCTTTTGGATCACCATTAATTACTAATGATGGCGTATCTATTGCTAAGGAAATTGAACTTGATAATAAGTTTGAAAATATGGGGGCTCAACTTGTAAAAGAAGTTGCAACAAAAACTAATGATGTGGCAGGAGATGGTACAACAACTGCTACTGTACTTGCACAAGCAATGATAAAAGATGGATTAAAAAATGTACTTGCAGGAAGTAATCCAGTAATAGTAAAAAGAGGAATAGAAAAAGCAATGAAAGTTGCTGTAGATGAAATAAAGAAAATATCTACACCTATAAATGGAAAAGATGATATAGCAAGAGTAGCTTCAATATCTGCAAATGATGAAGCTGTTGGTGAATTAATATCTGAAGCTATGGAGAAAGTTTCAAAAGATGGTGTAATTACTATTGAAGAATCAAAAACTATGGATACAAATTTAAATGTAGTTGAGGGTATGCAATTTGATAGAGGATATTTATCTTCATATATGGTAACTGATTCAGATAAAATGGAAGCTATATTAGAAGAACCATATATATTAATAACTGATAAGAAAATATCAAATATTCAAGAAATATTACCAATCCTTGAGCAAATAGCACAACAAGGTAAAAAGTTAATGATAATTGCTGATGATGTTGAAGGAGAAGCATTAGCAACACTTGTACTTAATAAATTAAGAGGTACATTTACATGTGTAGCTGTAAAAGCTCCAGCATTTGGTGATAGAAGAAAAGCAATGTTACAAGATATAGCTACAATAACTGGTGGTGAAGTTATATCTGCTGATTTAGGCATGGAATTAAAAGATACAGATATATTACAACTTGGACGTGCAAAACAAGTAAAAGTTCAAAAAGAAAACACTATAATAATTGATGGTTATGGTGATGATGATAAAATTGAGCAAAGAGTAAAAGAAATACGTAGTGAAATAGCAAATACTACTTCTGATTTTGATAAAGAAAAATTAGAAGAAAGACTTGCTAAAATGGTAGGTGGAGTAGCAGTTATTGAAGTTGGTGCTGCAACTGAAACTGAAATGAAAGAGAAAAAATTAAGAATAGAAGATGCTTTAAATGCAACTAAAGCAGCAGTTGAAGAAGGTATAGTTGCTGGTGGTGGTACAGCATATATTAACATTCTACCAGAAGTTAAAAAGATGGCTGATTCACTAGAAGGCGATGAAAAAATTGGTGCAAAAATGATTGAAAAAGCTTTAGAAGCACCTATAAGACAAATAGCATATAACTCCGGAGTAGAAGGAGCTGTTGTTATAGATAAAATTAAATCTATGGAAAAAGGAATGGGTTATGATGCATTAAATGACAAATATGTAGATATGAAAAAATCAGGAATAGTAGATCCTACTAAAGTAACAAGATCTGCATTACAAAATGCTGCTTCAATAGCTTCAATGGTTATAACTACTGAAACTTTAGTTGCTGATAAAAAAGAAAAAGAAGGTTGTAACTGCTCACATGAAGCAAATCCAGGAATGGGAATGTATTAATAGAAAGAATTATTAATATTTTATTGAATAAAAAATGTCAGTTTTTACTGGCATTTTTTTTCACAATTTATACTTTACATGTAACATATTATATGTTAAACTAATATAAGTTGGAGGAGAGGTTATGATAAAAGTTGAAAATGTTATAAAAAAGTTTAATGATTTTACAGCAATAGATAATTTAAATCTAGAAATTTCAGAAGGTGAAATATTTGGATTATTAGGAGAAAATGGTGCTGGTAAAACAACTACACTTAGAATTCTTGCAACAATGTTAAAGCCAACACAAGGGAAGGCAACTGTTTGTGGTTATGATACCGTAAAAGATGATGCAAAAGTAAGAGAAAATATAGGTATATTATTTGGTGGAGAAACTGGATTATATGATAGACTTACTGCAAGAGAAAATATTGAATATTTTGGTGAGTTATATGATATGTCAAAAGATGAATTAAAAAAAGAGATAGAAAAGGTAGCAGAAGCTTTGTCTATGAAAGAATATATTGATAAAAGAGTTGGAACTTTTTCAAAGGGAATGAAGCAAAAAGTAGCTTTTGCTAGGTCTATTATTCATAATCCTAAAGTACTATTACTTGATGAACCAACATCTGGACTTGATGTTACAGCTGCTGTAGAAGTTCATAATTTTATAAAAGAATGTAAAAAAGCAGGAAAAACAATAATTTTTTCTTCACATACAATGTCTGAAATTGAAAAATTATGTGATAGAGTAGCTATAATACATAAAGGTAAATTAATTGAGACTAATACTTTAAAAGGACTTAAAGAAAAGTATAATAACGATGATTTAGAAGAAATATTTACTACTTTAATCTCAAATGGGGGTGAAAAGTAATGAATTTTAAACATATATGGATTGTTTTTAAAAAAGAAATGAAAGATGCCTTTAGAGATAAAAAGTCAGTATTAAGTAATATATTTTTACCACTTATCTTAATTCCACTTATATATTATGGAATGAACTTCTTCATAAAAAGTGCAAGTAAAGAAGTAGAAGAAAATATGAAAATTTCTATTAATACAAATGAGAGTATAGAAGAAGCAAAGAAATTTACAAAAGAAAATATAATTGGTGAAGATAATATAGAAATTGTATATAATTCATATAGTGATGCAAAAGAAGCTTTAAAAAATGGTGATATTAATTGTATTATAACTTATGAAGATGGATTTTTTGAAAAAATAAAAAATGGTACTATGTCTAAAATAAGTTTAGAATATAATTCTTTTAAAAATGCATCACAAATGGGCGTAGAAATATTAAGAAGTAAAATTATGATACTTAATCAAAAACTTGCTACACAAAAACTAACTGAACTTAATGTGTCACCTGAGATATTAAATTTAGTAAGTATAAGTGATTATGATATATCAATTGAAGAAACAAATGATGGTGCTACAAGAAATGATATGCTTATAATGATAGTTCCAATGTATTTAGTAATAGTAATTGTTACTGCAGGAATTCCAATTGCAATTGATGTACTTGCAGGTGAAAGAGAAAGAAATACTTTTGAAGCTCTATTATCAACTAAGGCAAATAGATTATCAATATTAATTGGTAAATATATGGCAATATTAGTATTTTCAATTATTGCAATAATAATGTCTTTCTTAGGATTATTACTTGGTATCGTATTAAATCCAGAGATGTTTTCTACTGCTGGTCAAGAAATGAGTATTACTGCTATATTTTCTACAATGAATATGAGTGTAGGAGCATTTTTACTTGCATTACTTTCTTCTATAACACTTGCAGTAGCATTTGCTGGTATTCAAATAGGAATAAGTACATGGGCAAAAACTGTTAAAGAGGCACAAACTTATTTATCATATATGATGTTCCCAGCTATGATTTTAGGATTTGCAACTATGTTTATGGGAGTAGGAGATATGAAATCATTTATGGCTTTTATACCAATTTTTAATACAATCGCATCATTAAAGATGGTATTATCTGGTGTTGTAAATTATGGATTTTTGATTACTGGAGTAATTGTAAATATAATATTTGTAGTGATTATAACATATTTTATTATACAAATGTTTAAAAGAGAAAAGACAATAATTAGATAAAGTAAAAAGGTAAGAGCTATTATACACTCTTACCTTTTTATTTAAATAAAATAATTCTTACTTTAATGATAGCCATACGCCAAGAGCAGAATTACAAATAGCAAGTATTAATCCTACAATTGACATTACTATACCTACAATTGACATACCAGTTTTTGAAGCTTTTCTACTTGAAGCACCAAATACTATACCAAATACACCAGTTATGTATGCAAAGATAGGTAATATCCAATCAAATAGAGTAATTATTCCCATTATAAGAGAAACAACTGCAAAACCATTTGGACTGCTATTTTTTTCTTCTACTTTGTTTTCGTTTACTACAACATTTTCTTCCTTTACAGGAGCTTCTTCATTTTTTATTTCGTTATTCTCTTCCATAATCATACCTCCTATTATATTAATATAAATTTTATAATAAAATAATACAAATATCAATACATATTTAAAAAAATAAATAAAAATCTCTCTATTGCAAAATCAAATAAAATAAGATATAATTAGTAAATAGGAGAAAAAAATGGAAGAATATATAAAAAATATAGATCTACAAACTGTATCTATGCAAACATTAGCATTTATTGGAGATGCAGTATATAATTTATATATAAGATGCTATTTAGCTTCAAATAGTAATGCAAAAACTGGATTATTACATAAGAAATCTATACATTATGTAAGTGCAAAATCACAGAGCAGGACTATTGATGCTATTATGGAAAGTTTAACAGAAAAAGAAATTGAAATATATAAAAGAGGAAGAAATACAAATATAATCACTTCAAAACATGCAGATACAATTGAATATAAAAAATCTACTGGGTTTGAAACTTTGCTTGGCTTTTTATATATAAGTAAGCAAAATGAAAGATTAGAAGAAATTATACAACTATGTATAAAAGAAGTGAATAAAGATTAGGAGGAAAGAATATGTCTGATACTACTAATAATGAAGAAAGAAATATACAAGATGAACAAAAAATAGATCAAAATCTAAAAGAAATAATAAGTAAAGCTAGTAAAAATAGAGAGCTTACAAAAGATGAAATAAAGGCTTTAGAAAAAGAAGCGAGTAGTTTAAATTTCTTATCTAAAATAGCAGAAATTGAAATTCCAAAAGATAAGTATGTTGTTTTTACAGATGGAAATGAACAACTTATATATGATAATGGAGAATTTTTCTTAGAAGATACACTTGATAGTACAAAGCCAAAAACAAAAAAGAAAAGAGCAGAAGCAAGAGAGATGTATATTGAGTACTTTATAAAATATACATTAAATAAACTTGCACAAAAAAATAATTTAGAAAAAGTGGTAGAGACTGTTTCTTTAGAAAAAGGAAAATCACCTAAAGTGGCTCGAAAAGAAAAAGAACCAGAAAAAGAGAAAAAACAACCAGAGCTTAAAAAAGAAGAAATAAAAACGCCAAAGAAGAAGTCTAAAGATGATGAACTTGTAAGATAAGAGGTGTTAGTTTGAAAATAAAATATAAAAAAATAAAACCGAAATAAGAAAAAAGGGCATAGTTCCCCCTTACCCCCAAAAA
>CALXJG010000030.1 GCA_944388565.1 uncultured Clostridia bacterium | reverse complement strand
GAATTTTAAATCCATCTCAATTCTAGCAATTTTAATCAATTTTAGGATTTTGCACCCCAACTATTGACAAAGAGCCGATTTTGCTCTTAAGGTTATATAACACATTTTATTTTTATTATTCTTCTAATAACCAATCTATTACATTTTTATGAATTATACCATTTTGTGAAAAATCAAATTTATCCATTGTTAAAACATATTTAGGATAGTTATCATCTATATTTTTAAATGCCCCAAATTCTCTTTCAATAACAGAGTCATCCGCTAAAATATATGCTACTTGAATATATATTTTTTCTTTAAATCTTGTTGCTATAAAGTCTATTTCTCCATTTTCTAAATTTCCGACCTTAACATCATATCCTCTAGATAGTAATTCATTATATACAATATTTTCTAAATACGCTCCTAATTGTGGTCTTTTCCCAACACTCATTATTTGACCAAAACCTAAATCTGTTAAATAATATTTGTATTTTCCATTTAATATCCTTTTTCCCCTAACATCATATCTATCAGCTTTATTTATCATCATAGCCTTTGTCATATATTCTAAATAGTTGTATAAAGTTATTTTTGAAACATCTCTATCATCTTTATTTGCAAAATAATTTGATAAACTTTCTGCTGAAAAATTTTGAGATGGAGTTGTAACTATATATTCTACTATTCTATTAAATAGATCCAAATCTTTTATATTAAATCTTGCTATAATATCTTTTACTAATATAGAATTATAGATGTCTGATAAATATATTCTTGTTTGAACTTCATCTGTCATCATAAATCTTTGTGGCATTCCTCCCCAAGTAATATAGTCATCAAATGCTTCTTCTATATCCTTTCTATCTGTTATCTTTTTTAGCTCACATACTTCTTTAAATGTGAAGGGATATGTTTTAAAACTTACATATCTTCCTGCTATATGTGTAGCAAGTTCTCCAGACAGTAAATCGCTATTAGAACCAGTAATAAATATTGATACATTTTTAGATGCCTTAAATGAATTTATTGCTTTTTCCCAGTGTTTAACATTTTGAATTTCATCAAAAAACAAGTAATATTTATTTTTGTTTACTATTTTTTCTTTAATGTAATTGTGTAAATCCATATCATCTTTTATAAAAGCATAATCCTCATATTCAAAGTTTATATATATTATTTGAGAATCTGATATTCCTCTTGCTTTTAACTCATCTATTATTTGTAACAATATGACTGACTTACCACATCTTCTAACACCCATTATGACTTTTATCAAATCCTGGTCATAGAATGGTCTAATTTTAGATAAATATTTTTCACGAATAAGCATAAATTTCTCCTCTTCGTTCACTTTATTTTATTCCATTATATCGTAATTATTTTCTTTTGTCAACTATTTTGTTTACTGTACTAAACAAAATTCGATTTTTTATACATTTTGTTTAGTACATATTTTATATAATCTTCTTTAATTTACAATACCTAACTTATGCTTTAAAATCTATTCTATTATCATATTTGGATTAAAAGTAACATCTGTTTTTAAAGTATTTTTATCTTGTTTCTCACCTGGTTTTAATATTTCTAATCTTTTTGTTGTTAATTTATATTTCTTTGTATCAGGTTCTAATTCAAATACACTTATTGAATTTTCTAAACTCTCATCTAAGTGCTTTAATTCAGTAGTAAAATACATATCTTCATCCTTTAAATATGTACTTACTTTTTTTATAATTCTAAATATTTCAGCTATATGTTGTATATCTTCTCCTACGAAAATTAATTGAGGAGGTTCAGAAAATCCAGCATCATTTTTTGCAAAGTTCTCATAAAAATCAGAATATAACTGAACTTTTTCTGCTAACATATTTTGCCAATCTTCATTTCTTCTAACAACTTCAAATACAAAGTTTATATCATCTGTACCATTTCTTAAAGTAACCATACCACCAGTTGGTTTGAATTTTACATTATATTTTTTTGAATATAAAAGTACATTTGGTGTAGATGAATAATATGCACCAACTTTTTGCATATATGCAATTAAAACTTGGTTACCTGCTAATTTTCTTTTTACAGCATAAGCAGGTTTAGTATTATCTGTAGGTTGCCATGAAGTTGGTATATTTCTTTGTTTTAATATATATGTAGCAATTTTATCCATTGCATATGCTCTATATGAGCTTTTACCAGCTTCGCTTTGGAAATAATATCTTGCTATTACTTTTGATTTTGTTAAATCTTCTAACCATTTTGCTACTTTATTTTGTTTTTTATCTTCTTCTATATCATTTAGTTTCCCTCTTAAATCAAGAATTTGCGTAACTTGTCTTGATGAAACAAAACCAAATTCATTAACTACTTCTAATGCTTTTATATGAGATTCATTTATATATCCCATATCCATTTTAAAAACAACTTGGTTAATTGAAGCAAATCCTTCCTTACCATCAAACACCTTTACTTCGTTTTCTCTTACTGCAAAAGGTGATACAACTGTTTTTACTTCTTTATCATTTACCATATCCATCGCTCCTTAAATTTTAACTTTGAAATTTAAATAAATAAAATGTATTATAATTAAAACATTTTTATATTTAAGTATTATATATTTATATAATACAAGATTATTATATAACAAATAGAATATATTTGCAACATAGGCAACAAAAAAATACATAAAATCGCATACAAATTAAATATATGCGATTCTTTATACTAAAATATCATATTATGATTTAAGACTTAGATTAATCCTCTATTTTTCTTTTATATATTTATAATATACATTTCCATCATTTGTATATTCTATTGCAAGCAAATAATCATTTGAAGTCATAGATTGTGGTACTATGATTATTGCTTCACATTTTACTACATTTCCTGGTAAGATAGTATTAGGCTTTATTTTATCACTTGTTACTACAGCATATGTTAATGTATAAGTTGCATCTCCAACTTGAATACTTTCTTTTCCTTCATTTGATACAGTTTTTATTTTTATGTTTATATTTGTTATATCTTCATCTGTTTTAAAATCTTTTGGAATATATACTTCATATTCTAAAAGTGCAAATTCTTGTGTTGATTCTAAACTATTAAAATCTATTGTGTTGTTAATATTAGACCTATTATATTTATCTATATATGGTTTTAATTCATTAACTCCTCTTGTCATTTTATTTATTCTTATATAAGCATCATTATAATTATTTATAATTTTATTATTTTTTTCATCTATAATAGCTCCATATAATTTTATATTAGTCCATTCTCCAATACTTGCAGGATTTCCTATACTAGCCTCTTTAGAATTAATTGTACTTTCATCAATAGAAGTTCCATTTCCCGTATTATTACTTTTATCTACTGGAACAGTGGTTACATTATTTCCATTAATTAAAACCATAAATATGACTATTGCAATAACTATAACAGCAATACACATAACTACAGTTATCTTACTTATACCTTTTTTATTTTTCTTCATACAGTACACCTCTTTATATAGTCTATTATACTTTATACTAAATATTTTTTCAATAGAAATATAAATCTAACTAGCTTTTTTAAATAAAATAAAATTAAAAATAGAGCCATTATATATTTATAATAACTCTATTTAATATACTTATATTTAACCTATAATTATTAGTTTAATCTTTTTCTTTTCTGGAATTATCTTTTTAACATTAACTAAAACTTTTTGACCATACTCTACACCATTTACATGTTCTGCAAGGCCTATTAAGTTAGGTTTTAATTCAACAAAAACTCCTGTCTTTATTCTGTTTCTAACAATTCCTTCTATAATATCTCCTTCTTTTATCTTAGAAATATTTTGTTCAAAAGTACCAAGAAACTCTTTATATGACAATTCAATTTTTCCAGTATCTCTATCAAATTTTTTTACTATTACTGGTATTCTTTGACCTATTTTAAAAAACTCAGATGCACTTTTCATAGTTACATCACTTATATCTTGTAGTTTTAAAACTCCTGTAACTCCACCACCGACATCTACAAATACAGCATAATCAGTAGTTGAGACAACTGTACCTTTTAGTTTCATACCAGCTTTAAGATGCATATACATCCATTTTCTAACTTTAAGTTCTAGTTTCTTTTTTGAAACAACTAGTTCAATACCATCTTTTCCATTAATAATTTCTTTTATGCAAACATGTATTAACTTTCCTTTTTTGTTTACAATATGTCTTTCTTCAACAAATCCATCATCACCAACAATACTTGATGCTTCTTGTCTTGGAACTATAGCCTTAATACTATTACCAACTATTCCAACCATATTAAAATGTTCATCTATGTCTTGAACTAACATATCAACAACTTGTTCATCTTTTTGAATTTGTTGCAATTTTTTTAATGAAAAATCGCTTTTTGTTTTCTTTTTATTTTTCTCATTTACTTTTTTTTCTTCATTTTCTTCCATAAAACATTCCTCTAAACCATTAATTAATTTTAACTAATAAATTACCTTTCTTTAATATACCAATTAATATATTTTTATAATTTAATTTTATTTTATTATAACTGTATATTTCATTGGAGATGTTACTCTAAAAGTATATTGATTACCATATGTATCTACATATTCATAATCTGTATATTTTTCTTGTTCATTTACCTTATATGTCTTTATTTTCATTGTAACAATATTTTTTATATTATCTTTTATATAATTATTATAACTATCAAAAGTATTAAATTTATTATTTTTAGTCTCTTCATTAACTAAACTATAAGCTCTATTTCTATTATACATCATACTATATCTATAATCTTCAAACATATTTTCTACATACGTTACTTGGTCAATATCTGCACCTGTAAATTTATTAGTAGAATTAGCCAAAATATTTGATAATTCAATATTATATTTTTGATTTTCTTTTATATTGTTAAAACCTTGATCAACAATATAATTATCTAGTAATATACCAAATGTATTTCTAGAACTATCTATTTTTACCATTAGATTAAGATCTTCTATTTTGTTATTTACATTATCAACTTGCTCACTATATACAATATACATTGCTATATCATCATTTTTCTTTATTCTATATATATCATTTATTTGCAAAGTGGCATTTAAAACTTCTCCTACTTTTTCTGATATATTGTCCTTAGTAATAGAATATTTTTCAATATATTCTTTATCTAACATATTGTACAATATTTCTAAAGACCTTTGTTTAAATTCTTCATTAGTTAAATTTTCGTAAAAATTTTCACCATAATATACATCTTTATATAGTTCATAGAATTTTTTTACACAAGTTTGAACATCATAGTACTCATTAACATTATCTACTCTTGTTACTCTATTATCTTTATTTGAAAAAATAGAGTCAGGAGAGTTATATATAATAGAAAATATAACTATTAATAAAATGACTATTAAAATTCCAACAACTAATAAAACATTTCTTCTTACTTTTCTACTTACCATATATTCCTCTCCTAATCATTAATAATGTTTATCTATTTCATCATAATATCCTGTTTGGAATAATCTCCATTCAGATTTTCTTCTTCTTATAAGGCCTTCTGATACCTGACCAGAAGCAACTCTTGGATATTGCATAAATGTAGTATATAACTTATGTTCGTAGTTTGCATCATCTTTACCAAATAAATCATCTGTTTCATTATTCCAATAAGCTTTATATGAATCAACAAAATTTAATTCTGATACACCACCACTATAATTATCATCCATTGCACCAAATATACCACAGTTGTATGTTCTGGAAACTAAAGCATGTATTTGATACTCTTTTAATCCCAAACCGGATACTCTACTATTTACTTGATCAATCATACTATTAATTGTTTGTTGCTCTAAAGCATCAACAAAATCAATATCAACTTCACCTCCAACATATGTTGGATAACCATTTTCTATAAATAAATCTGCAAAACCACCATTAAAGATATCAACACCGTAACCAACAGCAGCATTACCATATCCATCATCCTCTATAATATATTTTGTTCCATCTGCGTTTGTTGGAGGAGGTATAGCTCCATGTTCCCATTGACGTATATATTCAGTAAGTAAAGAACTACCACCAGCTTTTATTCTAGAGAAAGTATATCCAGATGGCGTATTTTCTATAGTAGCTGGATCTATAGAACCATATTCTGGCTCAGTAATAAAGTAATCTAATGGATCTACTAAATCTGTATTTCTATATCCATCTTTATAAATTTGAAACTCTAAATATAGTTTCTTAGTTTCAGGATTTTCTCCCATAATTCCTAATATATCGTTTTGTTTTACTTTTGCTCCTTTTTTTATAGTTGATTCTATTGATTTTAAATTAGAATATCTAGTATAATATTCGCCTTCATGCTTAATTAAAACAGAATATGTTTCTTTTTCATTACCAGTTACTTCAACTATTTCTCCATCTTTTGAAGCTAAGATATTATTTTGACCTTCACCACCTGCTATATATATTGATGTACTATTTGTTCCAAATGCAGGAGTAGTACCATAAATTATATCTATTACCTTTGCTCCCTCGTTATATTCTATATTTACAGGCCAAGCAAAGTTGTAATCATAATTATTAGTAACAGCTTCTGAATCTGTTTTTGCATCTTTTACTTCATAACCTAAAGAATTAAAATATGCATATGGAAGTGCTCCATCATTTTTTGCAACAGCTTCTTTTACTAAATTTCTTAAATTAGCGTAAGCCATTGTTAAATATCCTCTTGAATATCCTATATACTCTTTATAGCCATTTCCACCTTTAATATAATTATCAATTAACTTTGGATTAGAATTTACAAAATCTATTTTATTTAATTCACCTTTAGATGATAAAGCTCTATATATATCTGCTCCCTCACTTGGTTTACTTTCAAAATCTTCTTTTTTTACAGTTTCAAGTTCTGAATTACCAGATTTATTTTCATTAAATGAAACTAAATCATCATAAGTTACTTTCGAAGAAGTACTACTACTTTGAGATAAACTATCTTCCCAAGTTCTATTTAAAATAACTGTATAACCATCTCTTTCTATATAATCACAGCTATAATAACAAGGAATTGTTACGAATTTATTAGGATAATTTGAAATATTCTTTTGTGGGTTACTAATATCTGGAAAACTACCAGAAACTCCCATATTACTTAAACTTGCAAAACTGTTTCCAAAAAGTTGTGATATTCTAACTATTCTATCCTCATCTTCAAGTGTTTCGTTATATGGCTCTCTTCCAGCTACAATTTCAGATTTTGCATTTCTTCTTGCATTAACATCAGCATCACTGTATTTTTTGTAGTCAAATGTATTAGTATAGAACATATCAAAAGTTCTTGCTTGTGCTAAATAGTATTTTGAAGTTTCTGTAGTTTGACTACTTACATATTCTTCCCTCATAGGATCTATATTACCAGATGAATTTACTCTTTCATCTATATCTTCTGTTTTTGTTGTAGTTGTTTGAATATTAAAGTTATCATATGTTACATATGTAGGATTACCTGCATCATCAAAATGTTGGGTTGCTGTAAATGTTACAAAATCATGCTTAGTATTTTGTGTATATTCCTTATACTTCGTAGTTAATACATGTTTTTGCAAATCATATCTATTTACTATTATATCATGATATGCATTTTGTAATATTGTATATGCAAATGCAGGATTACCTTTTGTACTACTTTGCGTTTCATCAATTCCACTATTTATTACACCAGAATTCATTGCAAGTGGTATATACCAAGTTTGAAGATATGGTAATACCAGATTTACAAACTTTCCTAAATTTGTATTATTTGAATCCTCTGGGTATTTAAGCCCATATACTAAATCTTCTTTTAACGGTGAATCTTCACCAGCTTTTGTATGACTATATTGCTTCCACTGTATTCTATTAAAGTCGTATTTTTCTGTAAGTAAAATATGTTTGTATATTGCAATCTTATCATTAACATCAACTATTCTAAAATCAGTTTTAGTATCACCTTCTGAGACAACGTAATCTGGCTCTCCTACAAATCCTTCAATTACTGAACTTGAAGAACTACCACCAGTAGAGTTAATATCAACATAGTACTCAGCCATTTTAGTTTTTATATTTTCTATTAATACATTTCCACCTTTTTTATTAAGTGATATACCGTCAGTACCTGCATATGTTGATTTCAAGAATCCATCAGACTCTAATAAATTTGCTGTAACATCAATATATGTTGCATCTAAACTTTCTTTACAATACTCTTCTACAAGTTGATTATATTTATTAATCTTTTCTAAAGAATAATTTCTTCCTCCCTTATTTACAGATGATTTATTAGTAGGAAGTACTGACATTACATATATTGATACACCTTCATATTTTTCTTTTAGCTTAGCTATTACTTTTTTTAACCCATCGATATTTGGATCAGAATTAGATCCACCAATATCATTAATGCCTGCCATTAACATTATTGCTTTAGGCTTATTTGCACTATACCCATCTATATCAGAAAGTATTGAAGATAGTGTTGCATTTGTATTTGCTTCAACTCTAAATTCTTCTTCTTTATTTATTCCATTTACCCTTAAGCTATTTATTACATTATCTCCAATAAATAACATATCGCTTAAATCATTAGGATCCCAGGTAACATCTCCAGCACCAAAAGTTGTTCTTAGTTGTGACTTATCAAGAGTTGCAGCATATGATTCTTTTACTCTATAGAATCTAGTCATAGTAGCGCCCGACCATGATGTTGTACGAATACCAACACCAGTATCATCATAGCCATTCCATATAGAATCAACTATTTGTCCATTTCCAACATATATCCATACATGATCATAACTTGCTCCTATGTCGCCGTGGTTGAAGAGGTGTACTTAAATCTAACATTTCAAATGCATGCGCACCATCACCTCCAACGCCCTCTCCATAGTCGTCAGGTGTAATACAAAATTTATTTCCTTCACCATTAAGACTAGTTGACATGGTTGCTTGAAAATAAATTCCAGAATGTCGAAGTGCAAAAGCAATCCATCCAACACAATCCATAGCATATTTATTGGTATAACTATATGTATTCTTAAAAGCACCTGAAGTCTTTTTTCCATCATAAGCCATTCCTCTTCTATAGAAATCATAATCATAGAAGGTTTGATTTTCTTTTCCATGTTTTTGTGCGTCTACACCATAATTATTTGCAAAGTTTATTGCAAATTGTGCTAATACCTCTCCAACTTCTTTTGATGTCATTGCATAACAAGAGTTTGATAAGAATGAATAAAAGAATAAAGAAAATACCACTATTAATGTAAATTTTATCTTTTTATGCATAAGTATTGTCCTCCCCATTTAAATATTACATTCAATACTTTTATCATCATATTTTAAAGTATTATTCTCATAGCTTTTTATAACAAAATTATCATTTCCTGTTATAAGTTCTCTTGTTTGTCTAGTTGTCGCGTTATATATATATATACCTTGATTTTCTTTGCTATATGCCAAATTATCATCATCTAACCAGATTAATGTATCTGCTTCTTCTATTTGCGAGTTTGGATTTTCGTTATTAAAAGATAATATATATCTTGTATAATTTTCAGATATTATAAAATACTTGGAACTTTTTCTTCTAAACTCATTACTAGCCTTGTTTGGATCATCATCGTTGTTTCCATATGCATTCCTATTTGTATTTCTATAATTAAACTCATTTAATGATTTTTCTGTATTATGAATTCCATTAATTCTTCCTACTTCATTATCTAAAGTTAAATTACTATTTTTAATATATATATATTGTGGTGTTGTAACACTACCTTCTAATATTTGTGAATAGTTTATTTCATTTGTAACTTGTCCATTAAAATTATTGTATAATGTTATACCGTTATTTTCTCCCATATTAAAGGTAATTTTAACTCCCTTTAATGTATATCTTAAATCTATATATTTAGAACCATTATTAAAATAATCATAATCTGGCCAAATTTCACTTATGTTATTTACTAAAGTTTGTGCACTCTTATTACTTTGAAACTCAGTGATATATTTTGCAAATTCAGCCGTATCATAAGATTTTATAGGGTAAATTGAAGCTTGTCCTTTTGAAAAATAAATATAATAATTTTTTGCTTTATATCCAATTACTGTTTCAGCATTATCCTTATATATTGGTTCTCCAAGTTTTGCTTTTATTTCATCAAAAGTAGAACTAGTATTTAAATCTTCAATTATATTCTCCTTATATTTTGAAGTAAATACTATATTAAAGATTCCATTTGATATATTTTTTACTTCAATTCCCTCATCAAAGTATATATCATAATCATCAAAAGTGCTTTCTTTTGTACCAAAATTAACATTTGTACCAAAATTAGAATTTATTGCAGCATTTAATTCTTTTGAATTAACGTTATATTCTTTACCGTCTGATATGTTCATATTCTCTAACTCTAATCTAGTTTTTAAATTAGAAAAATAATTTTCATCTTCATTTACTATTATTTTATTAAAAGCTCCATTTATTGATTTTATCCCAACTTTTAAAGCTTTACTTTCATCTACTACTAATATATTTTTATATCCACATACTCTAGCAATTTGTTCTGATGATTCCATAAAAAATGCTTCATTTATCTTGTTATCAGTATAAGTATTGTATGGATAATTAACATATAAATAAATCTCATATTCTTTGTTTTTATCATTTGATGTATCATCTTGTCTAGAAATTAAATTAATTTCATAATATTCTAAAACTGAATCTAGGTCAGTAAGATCATAAACAGAAACGAATTCATATTTATTTATTTCAGAAATTACTATGTATATTACCCAAGATATAATTAGTATAAATGCTATTGCAAATATAATTAAAATCTTTTTCCTTTTTTTCTCATTCATATCTTACTTTCCTTCCTTTCTAATCTTTAAATTGAACTATAAGTTTAAAATTATATGGTTCTATATCAAGTACATCTATTTTTATTTCTCTTTGCTTATAAAAACTTTCACTAAAATTGTAGTTTTTACCTTCGTTACTTGGGTTGTAATAATCACTACCAGATAATTCTGGAGAATATACTGTTACCGTATAATAATTGTATATATCATTGTATTCATAACGAGCCTTAGTATCTTCTGATTCAATAGTATACTTTTTTTCTGCCTTATCAGGATTAAAATATTTTTCTAATATAATTCTTTTAAAATTTTGCAAATTATTATTAAAAGTATTAATTTTACAATTTTCATCTAACATGTTAAAAGCTTCTTCATATTCTTCATTAGAAATATGTACCATAAATTCTTCTACTTTTGTTTGAGTTTTATACAAAATATCCTTTTTAGTATTAGAAGAAGTGCTATTAGCAACTGTATTTGAATTAGCAGTTGCACTTCCTTTATTTAACCAGTTACTAATGTTAAACAAGACTATTAAAAGTATAATTAATACAAAGACCTTTATTATAATTTTTCTATTCATACGCTACCTCCACTAAAACTGCAATAATAATTTATCATAATATATCTTTGCAGTTTTAGCTTCACTATCAAAATGTAATATTATTTTATTTTCTCTTCCAGTACTTATTGTATATGTAACAAGATAATTTTTTAAGCTAATTCTCTCTACTTTTGATATATTTACCTCTTTATAATTCTCATTTAAATAAATAGAATAATTATCATATACACTATTAGGCTTTTTTCTTATTAATGCTAAACATGAATTGATACTTTCATAATTTTTTCCCATTATATATTTTAAGTACTTTTCTATTATAATCTGTGACTCACTCAAGTAATCATAACTTCCACCATAAGTTTTAGAGTTTTCATTATATAATAATGGAGTTAAAATATTTATTATCAAAACAACTATAATTAAGAAAATAACTACTATTAATGATATATTTAATATTTTATTAATACTTTTCTCCATTACTTTCCTCCTTTAATTTATCTTCTTACTTAAATTATAATATTATTCTTCTACATATGGTGTTGATGAAGGTCTATAAGCACATAGGAATACTTTATCATCTGAAGCTATTTTTCGTGTTATTGGTTGTTTACCAGATTGTATCCACTCTTTTGAGCCACAATCATATGCCTTACATTCTCTTTCTCCTTTATTTTTCCAACTATCAAAAATATATGTATGTGTTACTAAATTAGTTTGTCTATCTTTTAAAAGGACAATATCTCCAGGTTCTAAAGCATTAACATCTGTAATTCTTTGAAACTTATTACTTTCACAATACCACTCAAGTCCTCTTCCATTTGTGTTATTTTCTGTACCAATTTTAAGTCCTGTCTGTGGCTGGTCTTTTAATCCTAGCTCATTTAATATCCAAGATACAAAACCACTACTTGAAATACATTTATCAACTGATTTTAGCCTATTACCTTCACCATCTACTTCAACTCCACCAGTATTACCATTTATAGCAGCTGGTACATATGTAGGGTCACCATATACGTATTTTTCATCTGCAAATTTTTTAGTTAAATTTTTAGCAGTATTTAAAACATCTTTTGGTGTAAATTCTTTTTTATTTGAATAAACTGCTGTTCCTTCTACACTATTTGTACCAAATACTGTTTGCATTATATTTTTTAATTCAGTTCCTACATTATCACTTTTTATATACGCATCATACATATCATTAATATCAGATACCTTAAGTAATAATAAACTGCTATTTTTATCGTATGCCTCTTTTGCAGCCTCATCCATAGAATCAGTTATTGAGCTAATATAACTATCTACTTCTGTCGTTGCAGAATCACTTAATTCTCCTGATATTGCAAGATAAATAGCGGCAAGTGCTACAATTATCCCTATAACAATAAGAACTACAGGGTGTGAAAGAACAATTACTAAAAGCTTTTTTAAAGCTATCTTAATCCCTTCCCATGCAGCTTTTGCAGCCTTCTTAGCAGTAGCCTTTACTGCAGTTCCAACTTTGTTCTTTACGCCTTTTGTAACTCTAGTACTCATCTTTGAGTTATTAAGCTCTCTTCTGGCTTCAATTTCATCTATTTCTTCATTTTCTTCTTCTTCTAAATAGTCTTCATCTTCATCATCGTACATTACTCTCACCGCCTTTAAAAATCAAGTGTTATTACCTCTTCTACATTTCCTATTTTTACATTTCCAAAACTTATAGATTTTATTTGTCCTTGATCTTGAAGACCAATAGGGAAAAATGCTTCTTTTGTTATACTTGACCCTTTTGTTAAAGTTTCATTATCTCCAGATACCACTGAAGCTGCCATTTTTACAAAAGTATTGTCATCAAGTATCAATACCACATCTGATACATTATCAAAGTTTACTATTACATCTTTATCATTATCATTTGATATTACAATTTTAAACTTAATACTTTCTGTAGTACTATTAAGACATACAATATCAAACCTAATATTGTTAACCACTCTAGATATGTTATAGCTCTCAAGTAAAGATACACTTTCTTGATCAAAAGATATAGTATAACTATATGGTTTATCTTCTATAACATTAACAACTTTATTTGCTATTAAATTTCCATTATCATCATTTACGTTGTAATTAATTCTATAAACATATATATCATTTTTTTCTATTACACTATAAGATGTAAAAACTACATTTTTAGAAATTAAATTATTTTGTTCTAGATAGCTTTTAAAATTACTTTCATTTAGATTTTGTGATGTTAAAAAACTAGACTGCATTTTTTCATATAATTGTTGTGTGTTTTGTGGTAGTAATAACCTTTTTACTTCATTTGAATATATATCATATGTTTTTGATTTAAAATCACTTAAGGTATATTTACCTAAATCTGCATTAGATTCTGTATTTGAATTACTAAAAAACCATATATATATAATTGCTATTATACCTACTATAAGTAAAATTAAAATACCTATTAAAAGATAATTTTGTATTTTTCTTCCCATTACTTCACCCTATTCTATATAAAATATATTATATGTTTTATTAGAGGTATTTAATGTTATACCAATATATGCTTTATTTTCTTCTGATGCTGTAGAAAGTTCACAAATATATCTATTGTTATTTAAGTAATAAACATTTTCTATTATTCTTGATGTTTTTATTGTTGTAGTATATGAATTTTTTACAACAAATTTTTGTAGGAATTCATTTATTAGTTTTTTATATTTTCCTTTTCCCAAATAATCTTTATAGTCTTCTGCTAAAACATCATAATAATCTTCTGGCTTTATACCTTCTTCTTTTCCAATATTTTTATATGAATTTAATATATTAGATATAATTTCATTTAAACTCCAATATATCTGCCTATCAGTATTAATTAAACCAGAATAAATAAAATCATCATGAGTTATTTTTCTGTAATCAAATTCATCTTTATTAAATATTTGCTTTGAAATCCAAAGTAAAACAATTATAATAAGCAAAAAGCAAATGGCTAAAATAAGCTTTTGCTTTGATGAAATTGTATTCATTTTTACATTTTGTTTTCTTTTAGTTTCCATTTGCTCTCTCCTTATTACAATTTATTAAATTCTACCTGCATCTATATCATTTTTTATCTTTACTGTTATTTCTTTATCTCTAATTTTTGCTTGTCTATAAGAATCCACTTTTTCAGTAGCAGAGCCCATTATTGCACTACTAGAGCGATTTATTGCGTTAATTGCAGATTGTTGTGCCTTACTAACAGAGCCTAACTCTCTTACAGCATCACCCACTGCACTAACTCCACTTACAAATTTTTCTGATATGTAATCAGTAGCACCAATACCAACACCGGCAGCTTTTAGAGGATTATCTCCTGTTGCAAGTCCAACAGTTAATCCACCAATTGCACCTGCAGGTAAAGTAGCAGTTTCTAATGCTCCAGAAGCAAGTTTCTTTAAACTTTCTCTTCTATTCTTGTTTATCTCAGATATTGCTTTTTCATAATCATCATTAATCTTATTAAGTTTTTCTGCTGTTATTTTACCTCCACCAGAAGGAGCTTGAGCAGCTACTGCAACATTTGGTACGTTCCCTCCAGCTGTACCAGAGGCAGCAGGTAAACTACCATTACCACCAGCTTGTTGTACTGCCATGTTTCCAGCAGCTACATTAGTAGCTATACCAGCACCTCCTCTGGCACCTCCACCAGCTGCCGCTGCTAAATCTCTATTTTTCTTAGCAAGTGCATTTGCTCTTGCTTTTCTTGTATCAAGTCCTTTTATACCTGAAGCAATTTTAGGTACGTTATTTAATGCTCTTCCAGCAAGTTTTGCAGCTATTAAAGAACCAGCTAAAGCTCCCATACCATTTCTCATAGAAGGATCACCAAATTGTGATTCTACGCCAAATATTTTCTTTACTAATAATTCAACTTTTGATATTGAAGAAAGTGCAATAATAGCAATTATACCAGTTGCTGAAACTGCGATATCTTGCTCTTCAATTGTATCATTTGTTGCAGTAGCAACTACAACTGACATTATTATTGCTAGTAAAAAAGCCTGGACTGTTTGAGTAAATATCAAAGAGCAGAACTCTTTTAACCATACCATAAAAACATCTTTTTTCATTTAATCCCACTCTCCTTTAACTTGCTACTTTTCCTAAGAAATCATATATTACAATTACTGGTGCAAGAAGTGCAAGTATTACTACATAGAAAAATCTTTTAATATATGCAAAGAAAAACATAATTGACTGCACTACAAATATTGCATATAGTATAGCACCTTGTAAAGTTAGTTTATTTGCATACCATCCTTTAATATTTCCATCATCATCAGTTTCATATGACCAAGCAGCATCTTTAAAATATTGTCCCATATTAGAAATCAAGGTTTTAGGATCATTTCTAGACATCTCACCTGTTACAAATATTTTTGAAGCATCGACTAATAACTTATAATAACTTCTTGTATCTTGTACATGTTGCCAAAGATAATCAGATTTTTGTTGAACTGTACTTTCAATATCATTATCAATAGATTCAAAATCAGCAACTCCGACACCAGTACTTATATATTGCTCTTTAAAACTAATAAAACCTGCATTATTCTCATCAACAGGATTAGAATGGGCATATTTAAAGTTATAGTAATTTAACAAAGCTTCATTGTATTCTCTTTCCTTTAAATTAGCATTACCACTTTCTTCTCTTTCCTTTTCTATACTTTTTATTGCATCATACAATTTTTTTTCTTCTTTATTTTCTTCGACTTC
>CALXJG010000029.1 GCA_944388565.1 uncultured Clostridia bacterium | reverse complement strand
TTCGCATTAATACCATTTTGCGCATTTACAGGATATGTTGAAACATTATTATCTTTACTCTTTGCAAACCATCTCATTGTTGCATCCCATTGACTTCCATAAATCATATTCGACTTTACACTTGTTCCGCTTAACTGAGTTGCATACTTCTTTTCTTTTGCATACATTGTATACCATGTTTGATTTCCTATATCTTCATTTCCTTTTTTACTTACTACTTTATCTTTACTTAAATCTCCTGTCTCATATCTTCCTATATAAAATCCATGATATTCTCTTATACTATTATATATATCATTATATTCTTTTTGCATTAAGGCTTTTAAATCTGTTGCATTTTGTAGATTTATATTAAGTATTCCATTTATTGTATTTAAATTATTTATATCATTATCGTAATCGGCAACAATATCAGGTTCCCTATAACCACTTGAAGAATATGGTATTTCTGTTCCTGTGTTTACACCATCTTTTGTAAACTCCCAAAGCTTTCCTCTCATATTTGGATTTCCATTTTCATCATATGTTCCACTTTGTTCTGCAAATAAATTTAATTCACTTGCTGGAACTGGCACCCATACGAATTCGCTGCCATCTGGTGCTATAACTACTAGTCCTGTTTCTATTGTTTGTTCATCTTCTTTTTCTGATACTTCAAATCCTTTTGGGATTATTGCTGTATCTTTTCCACCATCTGAATTTATCGTTGTATATGGTGTATCCTTTGTTACAGGAATACCTGGTATTACCGCTGCAGACTCAAATGCCACTGTTTCAAGAGAAACGTTACCCGCTTTATCTTCAACATATATAGTAACATTACCTGATGTTGCACTAACTACGATAACATTATTTTGCACAAGAATTCCACTTGTTTTAAAATAACTTTTTGCAATTTCTTCAGATGATATATTTTCAGGTTCGTATTTTAATGCTTTTACTCCACTAATATCGTTTGATAAATCAAAAGATATACTTACATTATCTATATTTTCTTCGTTATTTGCCAGATTAGTAACTTTTAAATTATTAATCGATATAGGCGTTTTATCTACATTGCTTGCTGCATATACTTGTCTTAATGTACCAGTATCTTCTGTAGATTTTTGATATTTAATCTCAATATAACAATTTTCACCTAAATTTGTTCCATCATATACCGTATAATCTTTTTCAGTAGTACCACTAAGCGAAGCAATAACATCATTATTTGCATTTTTTACAGTTGCCTCAACAACATTATAATCTTTTGGTACTCTTGCACTGACAGATATATCTTCATTGGTCCAAAGTGTAGTAGATGGAATAAATACTATTCCATCTCTATTAAAAGCACCGCTTATTTTATCATACTGAATTAAATCTTCTAAATCCTGAGTTAATGTATAATAAGTTTTTCCACTAACTTTTACGCCTTGTACATAATACAATCTTCCTGTTTCTTTTGATACTGCATAAACGTCATTTTTATTATTATTTTTTTCGTTTCCATATCTTAAATCCATTTTATTTAATTTAGTTTTATCAACTTTGTACAATATAATTGTATTATTAGTCTTAGTTTCATCTCCAAATTGTGTAATTGATTCTGCAGTTACATTACTAAGATCAACCACTATCGATTCATCCACTGGAAATTCACCTTGATGTGATTTAACATAAGAATTTACAATATCTTGCAAATAAAATAATTCATTAGCAAACTTAACTTTTGTTGAACTATTTAATGCATTAACACCTGCTATAACAACAGAAGTTGAAATAACTAACATTACCATAACTATCGTTGATAACATCAAAAGCGAAATACCTTTTTTCATATCTAACCTCACATTATTTACATATCTAATTTTTCTAGCAATACATCATTTAAAGTAAAGTATCTATCTCTTCCTATTTTTTGTCCTTTTAAATAATATACAATTCCTGTATTCTCAGATACGGCATATATGTCTGATGTATCTGAATTAGCTTTAAGACCTCTATTAACTTCAGTAGCACCTATTTCATATAAATCTACTTCACGAAGTTCAATCAAAAATGATGCGTAACCTGGTTCTTTTTCAAATTGTTCTCTAGAATTTACAGGAATAGAGTTTAAATCTAAAGAGAAAGCCTCTGTAAACTTATTAACAGGATATTTATCATTTAAAAAATAATATTGGTCTACTAATTTTTGTACCTCATATATTTCCTTTGCAAATTCTCTTTGCTTAGTGGAATTTGATATATTGGTATAAGCTAAAGTTATAGCTGTAAATATTATCATAAGTGTTGTTATTGTAACCATAAGAACTAATAGTGTAATTCCTTTTTTATTATACTTTTTCATATATTTTCTCCTATTTCATAATATATATTTTATACTTAAATAATTTGTTTGTCAATGATACTAAGTATATATAAATAAAAAAAAGTAGAACTTATAAAATTCTACTTATTATTCTACAATAAATCTTTTCATTATATTATCTTCTACTATTCCAAGTCCTTTAAATGCTCCATTAAAATATATAGTTACAATTTTTTCCTTTGTATCAAGTTCAAATTGTACTCCATTTAAAAATTTAATAAAATCCTCTTTAGATAAGTTAATTCTCTTAGCCTCTTTATAATAATCTTCTATTGATATTATTCTATCTAGCATTTCTTCATATTCTAATTTTAAGAAATCATATAAAGGTATACTTTCTTCAATAGCAAAATTACCTGTTTTTAATCTTCTAAGTTCTATCATTATAGCACCGCAACCGATTTTTTTACCAATATCATTTACTAAACTTCTTATATATGTACCTTTTGAACACTGTACTACAAATTCTACTTCTCTTCTTTCCATATCTACTTTTATATTATCAATAGAGTATATCTCGATTTTTCTTGGAAGAAGTTTTATATTTTTTCCTTCTCTTGCATATGAATATGCTCTTTTACCATTTACACGTATAGCACTATACATTGGCGGAATTTGTTCTTGTATACCAATAAATCTTTTGATTCTTTCTTTAATATATATTTCATCTTTATTTACAGTACTTGCAAACATTATCTTACCAGTGACATCATATGTATCTGTCTCAACACCAAGTAACATTTTTACTTTATATGTTTTGTTTTCACTAATAATTTGATTTGTAAGTTTAGTTGCTTCACCAATACATATTGGTAAAACACCAGTAGCAAGTGGATCTAATGTCCCAGTATGACCAACTTTCATATTAGGAAATAATTTTTTTATTACATCTACTACATCATGAGATGTTATACCCTGTGGTTTATCTATATTTAAAATTCCATTTTTAACCTGAGGTATTATCACGAAAGCATCCCTCCTACAACATCTAATAATTCTTTTTTAGAGGTTTCTAAATCTTTTGGCATAGTATATCCTGAAGCTCTTTCATGTCCGCCGCCGCCAAATAATATAGCTATTTTAGATACATCTACTTTACCGCCAGAACGCATACTAACTTTATTAGTACCATCACTTTTACCTCTTACAGCAACTGCAACTTCAGTACCTTCTACCATACGTAGATAGTTAGTCATACCTTCTGCATCTTCTTCATCTAAGCCTAATCTTTTAATTTCTTCATAACTAACATAACTATATCTAAATTTACCATCATAGTATACTTCCATATTATCAATAGTATAAGCAATAAGTTTTAGCTTTGCCTCTTTAATAGTATCATTTAATCTCTTACATATATAAGAAAAATCAATACCTAGTTCCATTAATTTAGAAGCTATTACAAGAGTTGATGGTTTTGTTGATGAATAATTGAAACTTCCTGTATCAGACATTATTCCAGCATATATATATGTTGCAATAGTTTTATCAATTTCTATACCAAGCTCTACTAAAAAGTTATATATAATCTGACTAGCTGCTGGTATTTCAGGGTCAATATATCTAAAATCACCAAATGGATCAGATATTTTATGATGATCAAGCATTATTACTTTATCTGCTTTGTTAAAATCCTCTTCAGATATTGCTAAACGATCTTTAGCAGATGAATCTACTCCTATTAATAGATCATATTTTTCCTCTACTACTTCATTTACAGCTTCTTTAATACCTGGCAAAAAACTAAAATTGTCAGAATATTTAGGCATTAATACTTTTACATTCTTACCTAATTTTTTTAATGCAAAATATATTGCAAATGAAGATCCTATAGCATCACCATCTGGATTAATATGACCTACTACATATATAGTATTTGATTGTTTAATAATCTCTTTTGCTTGTTCAAACATTTAAACTTCCCCCTACTTATTCTATTTGCTATTTTCATTATCCTTTTTTATAACTTCAGATATCAACTTATCCATATGTGTACCATATTCAATTGAATCATCAAGTTCAAATATTAATGCAGGTATATTTCTCATACGCACTCTTTTTCCAAGTTCAGATTTAATAAATCCTGATGATTGCTTTAAAGCATCAATTACTTTTTCTTTATTTCCTTTTCCAAATATACTAACATATACTTTTGCATATTTTTGATCAGGAGTTATTTTTACATCAGTTACAGATATAAGACCTGTAACTGATGGATTTTTTACTTCATATGTAATAATCTCACTAAGTGCCACTTTTGTATCTTGTTCTAATCTTTCATGTCTTTGCATAAAACTCACTCTTTCTTTAAACTTTCTCTTCTACCAATTCGTAACATTCTAAAATATCGCCTTCTTTAATATCAGAGAATTTTTCAAGTTTAATTCCACATTCATATCCTTCTGCAACTTCTTTTACTTCGTCTTTTTCTCTTTTTAAGTTATCTATTTTAACAGAAAGAACAACAATAGAATCTCTTACTATTCTAACCATTTGATTTCTTACTATTTTACCTGATTTTACATAGCAACCTGCAACAATACCTACACCTGTAATTTTAAATATTTTTCTAATTTCAGCAGTTCCAAGCATAACTTCTTTATATTTTTTTGGTATCATTCCTTTTAAAGCAGTTTGAACATCATCAATAGCATCATATATAACATTATATAATCTCATGTCAACATTTTCTTTTTCAGCTTGAGTAGCAGCAACAGATTCAGGTCTTACATTAAATCCTATAATTATTGCATTTGAAACTGATGCTAAAGTAACGTCACTTTCTTTTATTCCACCTGTTGAAGCATGTAATATTCTTACTCTTACTTCATCATTTGATAATTTTTCTAATGATTCTTTTAAAGCTTCTACAGAACCTTGTACATCTGCTTTAATGATGATATTAAGATCTTTTATTTTTCCTTCTTTTATTTGACCAAATAAATCATCAAGTGTTACTTTTGATCCTTGTTTTATAAGCTTGTTACGTGCATTTGCTTTTCTCTTTTCAATAAGATGTTTTGCTACTTTTTCATTTTCAACTTCATAGAAAACATCTCCTGTCTCAGGAACATGTGATAAGCCAAGAACTTCAACCGGTGTAGAAGGGCCTGCAGTTTTAACTTTTCTTCCCTTATCATCTTTCATTGCACGTATTCTAGAAACCATATCACCAACTACTATTGTATCTCCAATATTTAGTTGTCCTCTTTGTACTAATACAGAAACTATAGTACCTTTTGTTTTATCAAGTCTAGCTTCAAGAACAGTACCCTTAGCCTGTTTATTAGGGTTTACTTTTAAATCTTTCATATCAGCAACAAGAAGTATCATTTCAAGTAAATTATCAATACCTTCACCTGTCATAGCTGATATTGGAACACAAATTGTATCTCCGCCCCACTCTTCAGGTACTAATCCAACTTCTAATAATTCTTGTTTTACTTTTTCAACATTTGCAGTAGGTTTATCTATTTTATTTATTGCAACAACTATTGAAACACCAGCTGCTTTAGCGTGATCTATTGCTTCAATTGTTTGAGGTTTTATACCATCATCAGCAGCAACAACTATAACTGCAATATCTGTAACTTGTGCTCCTCTTGCTCTCATAGCAGTAAATGCTTCATGTCCAGGAGTATCCAAGAAACAAATTTCTCTTCCTTTTATTTCAACTTTATATGCACCAATGTGTTGAGTTATTCCACCGGCTTCACCACTAACAACATTTGCACTTCTAAGTTTATCAAGTAAAGATGTTTTACCATGATCAACGTGTCCCATTACTACAACAATAGGTGGTCTTGGTACTAAATCTTTTTCATCATCTTCACTTTCATCAAATAATATATCTTCTTCTGTTACTTTTACTTCTTTTGTTGCAGTTATACCAAAATCTGCAGCAATTAAGTATGCAGTATCAAAATCAATATCTTGATTTACAGTAGCAAGTATACCTAAGCCAAATAATTTTTTAATAACTTCTGATGCTTGTTTTTTTATAGCCTCAGCAAATTCTTTTACAGTCATAATTTCTGGTAATTTAACCTCTGTCATAGGTATTATTTTAGTTTGTTTCATTTCAACTTTTGGTTTCTTTGTCTTTTTACTTGACTTTCTAATACTATCGCTATCTCTTTCATATAAATCCATTAAGCCTTCTGAATCAATTTCTAAACCTTTAAATCTTGAAGTTGATACTCTAGAATGTTGTTCTCTTAATTTATTCTTATCTAATTTTTCTTTTCTATTTTCTGTTAAAGGTTTATCATTATATTTTTTCTTATCAATACTAATGTTATTATATTCTCTTGTTTCTTTTTGTTCTACTGGAACATTAGAAGACTGTTTTATAAATTTATTTACTTGATAAGATGTGTTATCAGTATTTCTATTTGATCTATATCCATTATTATTTTGTTGTCTATTATCATTTCTTGAGCGATTATAATTACTAGAATTATTATCATTATTTCTGCTATATGGTCTTGAATTATTTTGAGAATAATTTGGTTTTTCACCTTGAGTTCTATTAGGTGATTTAGGATCAGATTGGGCATTTTTCCTTTCATAATTATTTTCTCTATAATTACGTTTGTCATTTTTATTTTCTGTATTTTGTACCTTTACATTAGAAACGTTATTTTCAGAATCTTTTACCTGTTCTGTAGAAGTAACTTTTACATTTTCCTTAGGTTCTTCTTTTCTTTCAATAGGTTGACCATTTCTAGTAATGACAATATTGGCATTTCTATTCTTATCAAATCTAGGTTTTCTATCATGTTGATTCTTAACCCTATTTGATTGTGGTCTAGAATCCCTATTTTGTAGATTATTTTTATTATTTTCTTCCACAACATGAGACTTCTTTATATCACCACTAATATTAGTAGTAATTTGTTCAACTTCTTTTTTATCTCCTTCTGTGTTTATAACTCTAACGTTTCTTCTAATAATATGAACTTCTGGTTTTGATTTTTCTTCTTTTTTCTTAATTCCCATATTTACACCCATAACTTTTTCTATTATACTCTCATCCAAAATAGCAGAAGCAGATTTAACTTCAACTCCATTTTTTGCTAATTTATCAATTAACTCTGCACTAGTGATATTTAACTTTTTAGCTAACTCACTTAATTTTATTTTTCCCAAATTTATTCCCCCAATTCATTTTCTATGTTATCTATAATTTTTATTAAACTTTCTTTATTAAAATGTTTTTTTAACACTAATTTATCTTTTCTTAATAACTCTTTTGCTTTTTCTAAACATTTCTTATCTTTACAAAAGTATATTCCTCTTAAACTAATATTTTGCTCTCTATCTAAAGTTGCTAATTCATTACAAGATACAATTCTTAAAAGTTCATCTTTTCTTGCTTTTTTTCTGCATACAATACAACTTCTTATAGGGTTCATACTCT
Source organism: uncultured Clostridia bacterium (assembly GCA_944388565.1). GTDB lineage: Bacteria > Bacillota > Clostridia > TANB77 > CAG-465 > CAG-465. Next base: position 9,426 of record CALXJG010000029.1, on the reverse strand, counting down.
CACCTTATTCTACAACATTTTCTCTTACTTGTGTTTCAGTCTTTATATCAATTTTCCAACCAGTAAGTATTGCAGCAAGTCTAACATTTTGTCCACCAGCACCAATAGCATATGATAAAGTATCATCTGGTACAACAACAGTTGCCACTTTCTCCTCATCATTTATATCTATTGCTAATATTTCTGCAGGTGATAATGCATTAATTATATAACTTGGTACATCTTCACTATATGGTATTACATCTATTCTTTCACCATTTAATTCATCAATAATTGGTTGTATTCTTACGCCTTTCTTACCAACTAAACTACCAACTGGATCAACATTTTCATCATTAGACCATACAGATATTTTTGTTCTTACACCTGCTTCTCTAGCTACATCTTTTATTTCAACTATTCCATCTACAATTTCTGGAATTTCTAGTTCAAATAATTTTCTAACTAGATTAGGTGACTTTCTTGAAAGTACTATTTGAGGTCCAAATTTACCACTTTCAGATACACTTTCAACATAAACTTTAATTCTTTGATGTGTTTGTAATTGTTCAGTTTTAACTTGTTCTTTTACAGGAATAAGTGCTTCTACTCTACCCAAGTCAACAATAGTTCCAAATTTATCAGTTCTTTGAACAACTCCAACTATAACTTGACCTTCTTTATCTGCATATTGTGTATATACTAAGTTACGCTCAGCTTCTCTTAATCTTTGCACTATTATTTGTTTACCTGCACCAGCTGCTATTCTACCAAAATTCTTTGGAGTAACTTCTACATTTATTGTATCTCCAACTTTAGCTCTTTTTGAAATAGTTTTTGCCTCATCTAAAGAAATTTGAATATTTTTATCTTCAACTTCTTCAGGTGTTTTTACAATTTGTTTAACAGCATAAACTTTAATATTTTGTTCATCAAAATCAACTACGATATTTTCATTTGTCTCGTAATTTTTTCTATATGCAGCTTCTAAAGCTAACTTTAAAGATTCTATTAAATATTCTCTTGTTATACCTTTCTCTTCATATAATTGATCAATTGCGCTAAAAAGTTCTTTTGCACTTATTTTTTCACTTTTCATTTTCCATATTCCCCCTTAATATTTACTTTTTATTAAACTTATTTAATTTATTAAGATTTACAGGTTTAGAACCTTTTAAATCATTAGAAAAATCATAAACAGTATGAGCAGATGTAATTTCATCTAAATTTATAACTACTTCAAATTCGTTATTTTTTAAAGTTATACTGTTATTTTCTTCATTAACATCTTTTAATATACCGATTAATTCTTTACCATATTCTATTTTTTTAAATAGTTTCACATATATTTCTTTTCCAACATATTTTTTATATAATCTTATGTTTCTTAACTGTCTTTCAATACCTGGTGATGATACTTCTAATACATATTCATTTTTTATTATCGTATCGATAATATCTTCAACAGCTCTACTTACCTTTTCACATTCATCTACATCAACAGTTCCATTTGGCTTATCTAAAACTATTCTTAATATATAGTTATTAGCTTCTTTTACATATTCTACATACTCAATCTCAAAGCCCAATTTACTAATAGTAGAAGTTATTTTTTCTTCTACAACTGACTCAATTTTTAGTCCCATTTAATTAACACCTTCCATTAAACTTAAGTGAGAGGATTTTTGTAACCCTCTCACCTTACTTGCATAACTATATTATACTACAAATATATTCAAAACGCAAGCAAATTATAGCATTTTAGCTTAAAAATACAAATAAAATGAACTGGTCTTCTAAACCAGTTCATTTTATAAAGGAGGGTGTGGAAATGACTTGCCAGGCAATGGCAAAGCAAGTTTGAAAGCTTTACTACGTTTTACATAGTACTCATAAAAGAGAGCCTTCATATATATAAACACTGATATCCTAAAAGGACACAAGTGATTATCGGTCTAACCCCAAAAAACAAAAAAACAAATAACTATCAAAATATTAATTTTAAAATACACACACTCTTAATTCGACTATATTATACAACAAATAAGTTATAATGTCAAGTTTTTTTAAAAATTTTATGTAAATTATATGAATTTTTTTAAATTTTCTATATTTTTTTCTTCTATTGTTAACAATCTATTAGCTAAATTAATAACATTTTTATTTTTTAGCTTATATTCCTCCAAATGTTTTTTTATCTGTGTTATTCCCATATTACTTCCTTTTATAAGCATATTTGCCACTTCTTTTGGCCCATCGTCTTTTGCTAAGTTCATTTTTACACTCATATAAGTCGCAACCTTAGATATTACATCAAGCTCTTTTACTTTTTTCTTCCTTCTTTCTATCATTGCTTTTGCAGAATTTGCAATTTTTTTATAATCATTTAATTGTTCTTTTGCTACATCTTCAATTTCATCTTTTTTGTTTCTTGTTTTTAATAATCTACCAATAGATTCTTGCCCCATTTTTGCATTTTGATATATATAGTCTAAAAATTCAATTTCTTCACTCACTCTAATCCACCTCTTTTTTATTATTTACAAATTTAAATATTTATATAACATAATAAGAGTAATTACAAAAAATGTAACTACTCTTATCTTTTTAATCAAAAATAATATTCTGGGCCTACACATATTATCTGACGTAGTATATAGAAAACATCAGGTATATCTAAAATTTCTTTTATTTTATCTTCTTTTAAAGCGTAATCTAAAAGTAAAAGAAATCTAGCAACTTCTCTTTTTCTATATACACTAACTGGAATCTCTATAAATTCATCCTGTGCTTTCTTATGTTCGTATTTTGAAACATAACAAGCGATGGGGGAATTTAAAAAATCCAAGTAAGACAACTTTAACTTTATAGTTCTTAATTTTTCAATTTTGTACTCATTAGAGCTTATAGCTTTTTTAAGATCACTTCGTACAAACTTTAAAAGCATAAACTCATCAATATTATCTGAAGCTTGCGTATTTGGATTTTTCTTTGAATAAGTTATAAATTCTTTTTTAACATATTTATAGCTTCTAATTCCACCGCCTTTTGCTCTAACTATCTTAAGAAGTCGTTTACAAGATATAATTTTACAAGTTTCAATATACTTCTTACTTTCTTCGTTAAGCCACTTTATGCAGTAATCTATCTGCTTTTTTATCTCTCCTTTTTTATCTTTATATTTACTTACTTTCCGATTACTCTTTTGGTCTTTAAAAAGACCGTCAGGATTGCTAAAGTAGTACATCATATCAATTGCGCTAGAATTTAATACTTTATACATAAAAAGCCCTCCTTAAAATAAAAAATAACCTAGAAAACTACATAAAGCTCTGCTTTAAATAGTAATTCTAAGCTACCTATACATATTTGTCTATAGTATATAACATATAAAATACAAAGTCAATAAAAAATATGATATTTTCCTTATGGATATATTTTCCGATTATTTTTTCTTTACAGAATATCCAAACTTACCAATTTTCTCTCCTAATTTATAATATTCACCATGAGAATATGCAATTAAATTACACTTTTGCATATCAAATCTACCATTTTCATCCATATACTTTTCATCAATATCTACAGACAAAATTTTGGCAATAAACATATCATGAGAGCCTAATTCTTTTATTTCTGTTACTTCACATTCTAAAACTACAGGACTTTTCTTTAAAATTGGGCAATCAAAATTTGTTGCATTTTCAGTTTCTAAATGCATGGCATTAAATTTATTTTCATCCTTTCCAGATCTAACTCCACAATAATCTGTTGCATAAGCTAACTCTTCATTTACAAGATTAATGCAAAATCTACCACTGTTTTTTATAATATCATAAGAATATCTTTCTTTTCTTACAGATATATATGTCATAGCAGGATCTGAACATATTGTACCAGTCCATGCAACTGTAAAAACATTTTCTTTTTTGCCATCTTTTGAAGTTACCATAACAACTGGTACTGGATTTAATAATGTACCAGGTTTCCATATTTGTTTTGACATAAAAATTCCTCCTAATTTATATAAGCACACTCTTATGTTTTTATTATATGAGTGTGCTATTATTTTTATTTCTTTTTATTTCTTATCTTTACAAAAAACATATTTATTTTTTTTAACCAAGGTAAAGCTTTAGTATATAAAAAATACATTTTTCTATCATATACTTTATCAATTTCACCAATATATTCTGTTATACCATCCTTTTTGCAAAAACCTATTTTAAATTTATAAAGTCCATTTTGTTCATCTAGATGTAAAACTCCACCAAAGTTATATTTCTTACAGCCTGTTTCTAAACCCCATTTTATCATTTCCCATTGCATTAAATAATTTGGCATTAAATTTCTTTTTTCATTACTACTTGCACCGTATAAATAAAATAACTCTTTACCATAATTTATTGCTATAGCTGCAGAAAGAAAATCATTTTCATGTTTTGCTATATATATTCTTAAGTGATTTTCATCATAGGCTTCTAACATCTTTTCGAAATATTCATATGCTCTACATCCTATATTATCTCTAACAGTAGTAATTTTATATATTTCGTAAAATCTTTTTAAGTCCTCTTTATCTCTTGAATAATATACTTCTACTCCTTTTCTTTTTGCTAAGCGTATATTGTATCTTGTTTTTTCAGCAAAAGTTTTAATTAATTCTTCCTCATTATATCCATCTAATGTTAAAACCATATCATGTAAAGGCTGAATTAAATCATTTGCACTTACGTTTTTATTTAATACATTAAAACCAGCATTTATATATTTTTCTTCTAATTCTTTATTATATTTTTCATTAGGATCAAATTTTAATAAAAATACGTTATATTTCTTTCTTAATAGTTCTACCTCACTTATTAATCTTTTAACTAGTTCAATGTTATTAATATCGCATATAGGACCTCTTGGTGCATACATTAAGTATGAGTTGGTGTGTGGAATTTTTTGTAATAATATTGTAATTGCAGCCACAATCTTACCATTTTCTTCAATATACACACCTTCTTGTATCCAATTAAACTTTACCTTTATCCAGTTTAAAGATTGCATTAGACTAGAACCATCATAACTAGATATGTATTTTTCATATTTATTTACTTCTTCTATATTTTGTTTATCTAAAATTGGCATTTATATTACCTACACTTTCTCTATTTCTTGACCTTCCTTTGTATCTTTTACAATATAGCCTTTTTCTTTTATTTTATCTCTTAAAGTATCAGATAATGCATAATCTTTACTTTCTCTTGCTTTTTTTCTTTGTTCTAATAATTCAAGTATTTCGTTTGGTACTTCAACATTTTTATTATCTTTTTTAACCTTATTTAAATCAAGTGATAATATAGAGTCAAACTTCATAATTAATTCATATATTTTATTTGACTTTACACTATATTTTGCAAGTTCCCATACTATTGAAATTGCAACCGGCATATTTAAATCATCATTTATTGCTTCTATAAATCTATTTTCAAAATCTTTTAGTACTTCATCATCAACATTATTATTTAAATCTTTATGGGAGTTTACAAGTTCTCTTAATCTATCTAAAGATACTTGACAAGATTTTATACCATCCCATGTAAAATTTAATTTATTTCTGTAATGTGAAGTATAAGTAAAGTACCTATATGCTAATGGTTCAATACCTCTTTTTTCAAGATCATCTAATGTATATACATTATGAAGACTTTTTGACATCTTACCATTATCAATAAGCAAAAATTCAACATGCATCCATATATTAGCTGGATTCTTACCAGTTGCTCCTTTAGACTGAGCAATCTCATTTTCATGGTGAATTGGAATATGGTCTACCCCACCTGTATGAATATCAAATTTCTCACCAAGATATTTTCTTGACATAGCACTACATTCAATATGCCATCCTGGATAACAAAGTCCAGCAAAACTATCCCATTTCATAATATGCTCTTTTGGAGCCTTAATCCATAGTGCAAAATCAAGCGGATTTTTCTTTTCTTTATCTACATCTACTCTTGCGCCTGCTTTTTGATTATCAATCTTTATTCTTGATAACTCTCCATAAGTTGGTAATTTTGATGTATCAAAATATATTCCTTTTGATGTTTCATAAGCATAACCATTTTTTATTATTTCTTTTACATATTCTTCCATATCTTTTATATGATCAGTTGCTTTTACTATATGCTCTGGCTCAGATATATTTAATCTATGTATATCCTTAAAAAAAGCTTCTGTATATATTTTAGCAATTTCATAAACAGATTTATTTTGTTCTCTAGCAGATTTAGACATTTTATCTTCACCTTCATCTGCATCTGAAGTTAAATGCCCAACGTCAGTAATATTCATTACATGATTTAATTTATACCCATTATACTTTAATACTTTTCTTAAAGTATCCATAAATATATATGTCCTCATATTTCCAATGTGAGCATAATTATATACTGTTGGCCCACATGTATATATAGTAACAATATTATTTTCTTTATCAATTGGTACAAATTCCTCTTTTTTCTTAGTAAGTGTATTATATAATCTTAGCATAGTATTCCACCCCTATTTTATTGTATGCTACTATATTATACACTATTATTACCATTTTTTCAATCACATAATATACATTGAACAAAAGTATTTTTATATAAATGTTTATTGTTTTTTTTAGTATTATATTATATAATAATATACAAAAAGGAATGGTACAAATGTCTAAAAAGCTAAAATTAATCTTAATTATTTCTTTGATTATCATATTTGCAATAATAGGTATATTTATATCAAAGATATATATAAATTATTTAAAAACACCTAGATATATTAAATATAGCAGTAGAGATTCATACATAATTAATAATGTAGATGAAAATCTACTAAAAAATTATATCTCAAAAAAGCAGAACACACTAGTTATATTTTGGGCTTCATGGTGCCCAGCATGCTTAAATGAAGCAGAAGCAATTACTAATTTTATAACTAATAATCCAGATATTCAAACAATTATTGTTTCTCATGATAAAGAATATGAAGATTTAGAAAATTATTTAAAGGATAATAATTTAAAATGGCAAGTAATTTTTGATAAAGAAAAAACAATTAGAAAAAGTATAGATTCTGAAAGCACTGCAATTCCCGCATGTTTTGTATTAAACACTAATCAAGAAGTTTTAAATAGTCATGAAGGTTTATTAACTGAAAATGAGATCTTAGATTTATATAACATGAATTTTGAGGAAAAATAAAGACAGAGTAAAAATTACTTTGTCTTTTTTATTTTTAATAATATTATCTTTATTTTTATTATCTTTATATATACTACTACAAAAAATATTATACATATTAATACATACATAGCTATATTTGAGTAATTGGTTATATGTGATAACACTATATTCCATGACTCACCTGCAAATTTTCCTAGTAATATTAATGCTATGTTCCATATAAGAGAACCAAAAAAGCTAAATATAATAAAAGTAGAAAATTTCATTTTTGCCATTCCAGCTGGTATAGAAATTAAACTTCTTACTATTGGAATGAATCTACAGAAAAAAACAGTAGTCTTTCCTCTTCTTTTAAACCATTTCTCAGAGTTTTCAATATCATTTTTTTTAAATCTTAAGACTCTATTTAATTTACTATTAATAAACCTATCTATTCTCTCATATGTAAGCACCTTACCAATTTTATACAAAACTATTGCACCAATCAAAGAGCCTAGTGTAGATGATAATATAACTCCTACAACATTCATATTTGAATATGTAGTCATAAAACCACCAAAAGTAAGTATTACTTCTGAAGGTATAGGTGGAAATATATTTTCAATAAAAATCAAAATCATTATACCTATATAACCAAATTCATTCATGATTAAAATTATTAGTTCTTTCATAATTCCACCTAATATATTATATTAAAAGAATTCAGTTTAATACAAAAGAAAAAAGGATTTCCTTAAAATTAAGTACTCTCCTTTTTGTTATTAATTTGTAAATTCGAAATTATCATATATTTCTCTCATTTTTTCATCTGGGAAATGTTTATCTAAAACTCTATCAATTTCACTATTTGCAGGTATTCCTTTATGTCTTTCAAGGTTTCTATTTGCAGCAAGAGAAGATATAGATAAATTATATACCATAAATATGACCATTACCCAAGTTAGTGGGTATCCAACTTTATTTGGTACTTTCTCTATAAGTTTAGATAAATATGGTAATACAATTTTTATCATTAATACACATAAAATTCCCCACACTATTGCAAATGGTATTGTTGTTCTTCCATTTATATTTAAAAAGTGATTACTATAATCCCAAGATATACTACCAAATACTTTCTCTTGAAAAAGAGAACATAAATATTCAAAAGCTCCACCTAAAACTGTACCTATTAAAAATACATTTCTTGTTTTTTTTACATTTTCTAAAATAATAATCATAAGTGCAATTGCAAATCCATAAACTGGATTTAAAGGACCATATATTACGCCTTTTCTTTCAACAAATTCACCAAATTTAACAAAATGTAATGCTACTTCGTAAACATAACCAAAAAAACATCCAAACATAAACACCCAAAATATTTTATAAAAATTATTTCCTTTTGCAAAAGATTCTTCCTTTTTATCTACTAATACTAAACTGTTGTTATTTTTTATATCTTCATTCTCCATATTTTTCTCCATATCGACAAATTATGATAATATTATACCAAATTTTATGTATGTTTTCAAGTTTTTGTTAATAATTATGTGAAATAATATAGCTATATTGTTTAATTTATTAGTATTTTTTACTAAAATAAAAACATCTGCAAATATGCAGATGCTTTTATTAGCTTGCCTCACTCATGAAGCCATAACCCCAGAAGTAACGTATTTTACAATCTCGTCTTTTGAAGTAGTAGCTCCAATCTGACCACAAATGTTGTTGAAATAAAACCTTATTGTTTCTACTTTTGCTTTTTTACCTTCGCACATACATTCAGAGATCATAAAATTCACATTAGATTTTTTATTAAAAAAACCAGTAAGAATTTCCGCTACTTTCTCAACAGAGTCGCCATTTTGGAATAGTACTGTTGCACATCCATTATTATACGACTTTATTGTTAAAAAAGTGTTGTGAACCATCTCATAAAATGTTGTTTGCTTAGAAAAAGCTCCCTCAAAACTTAATACGACTTCTCTTCTGTCCATAATTAATTCCTCCTTTATTAAAATAGAAATTTTATTTATCAGATTAATTCATCTGATTTTCAAATTGGATAATTATTATATTATATTACAGTTTATTAAAAATGTCAATATTTATGTCAACATTCGACAATAAATAACAAAATTTTATGATATAAAACGCAAAAAGAACCAAGAATAACTTGGTCCTTCCCTTTGGCTCCCACTGCCCGGCTCGAACGGGCGACCCTGCGGTTAACAGCCGCATGCTCTAC
>CALXJG010000028.1 GCA_944388565.1 uncultured Clostridia bacterium | reverse complement strand
TTTTCATCGCAAATTTCGACAAAATTTAAAATTACATTTATTTTTTCAAAAATCGATTTTTCCTATTATATAAAAAAAGATATGGAAAAAACCATATCTAAAAAATTTATATCAAATTTTATTATATTGCTCTTTGAACTTTACCACTTCTTAAGCATCTAGTACATACATTCATTTTTTTAGGTGTACCATCAACTACAGCTTTTACAGATTGTATATTTGGTCTACAAGTTCTAGATGTTCTTCTATGAGAGTGACTTACTTGCATAGAAAACTTTACTTCTTTATCACATATTTCACATTTTGCCATTTTAAAAGCCCCCTTTTTATTTAAATAAGTTAATTACTCATATATTTTAACATAATTTTACTAAATAATCAAGACATAATATGCTTTTTTACAAAAAAAATAGAAAACATTTATATATAATTAAAAAAGAAAAAATTAAGAGTGAAAATCACCCTTAATTTTAAATACTTAATTAGATTCTAATTATAGCACCAGTTGCTTGTGTAGCAAGTACATGATCTTTTAAATCTGCAGAAGAAAGACCACCACTTAAAACAACTGTATCATTTTCTTTTAATAAACCTTTATCTTTTAATTCTTTTATACCTTTAGTAAGTATTTTTTCAAAATTGTATTCATTTGGTATTAATATAGCAGTTACATTTGAAAGTATAGCCATTTGTCTATATGTTTTTGGATTAGCAGTTATAACATAAATAGGACAAGCAGGTTTAAAGCTAGAAAGTAGAGCAGGTGTATTACCATGTTCAGAAACTGCTATTATAGCGTCAGCATTTGCAAACATTGCAGAACAACATACAGCAAAGTTAGATTGTTTTTTAAATGCTAAATGACTAGATAAATCTTCTCTTTTATATGTAGTTAATTTTTCAATATTCTTTTTCTTAAATCTCTTCCAATAAGATATATCATTTTCAGCTGCAATTACAATTTTATTCATAGTAGCAACAGCGTTAACTGGATATTCACCTTGTGCAGATTCACCAGATAACATTACACAGCTAGAACCATCATAAACAGCGTTTGCAACGTCAGAAACTTCAGCTCTTGTTGGTCTAGGATTTTTTTGCATAGATTCTAACATTTGTGTAGCAGTTATAACTGTTTTACCAGCTTCTACAGTTTTTCTTATCATCATTTTTTGTGCTGCTGGTACAGCTTCTTCAGGAATTTCAACTCCAAGATCACCACGAGCAACCATTATACCATCAGTAACTTTTAATATTTCATCGAAGTTATCTAAACCTTCTTGATTTTCTATTTTAGATATTATTTTTATATCAGTATTTCCTAATGATTTTAAGTATTCTTTCATATCGATAACGTCTTGTGCTTTTCTAATAAATGAAGCAGCAATAAAGTCGAAATCATTTTCTACAGCAAATTTTAAATCATCTTTATCTTTTTCTGTCATAGCAGCAAGTTGTAATTTTGCTCCTGGAACATTTACGCCACGTCTACCTTTTAAAGTAGCAGCGTTTTGTAATGTACATTCAATTTCTGTTCCATCAATTTTATCAATGACAAGGTCAACTAATCCGTCATCAATTAGTATATGTCCACCAACTTCAACATCATTTGGTAAACCTTTATATGATATAGATAATAGATCTTTTGTACCTTCAACATCTCTAGTTGTTAAAGTGATTTTATCACCTTTTTCAAAGCTCATAGTTGTTTTTTGGTCTGTACCAAAAGAACCAGTTCTGATTTCAGGACCTTTCGTATCTAGCATGAAAGCTACATTTGTTCCTAATTTTTCATTTAAAGCTCTTAAAGTTTTTACTTTTTCTAAATGCTCTGCATGATCGCCATGAGAAAAGTTAAGTCTCATCACATTCATTCCAGCTTTAATAAGTTGTTCTAAAACTTCTGGTGATTCACTTGCTGGACCTATAGTACATATAATTTTTGTTTTTTTCATAAAAAACTCACTCCTTAATATAATTTTTGATATATATATGTAACACCTTATATATATCTTTGCTAAATGCACTTATTAGTATACATTTAAATATAAAAAAAGTCAACAATTTAAGTAAATTTTTGTTAAAAGATGTAGATGAAATGTAGATTTCTTTATAATTAATATTAATATAATTTATGAAAAAAATAATTTAAAGTTTCAAATAAAAAAGAAAAACTGCTAATATATTTAATATTAACAGTTTTTACTATTGTTATTAATGAATCTTTTTCTTTAATTCTTGTATTGCTTTATCAAGAATTACGTTTTGATTATCATCGTATATTGTCATAGAACACTCAGCAATCATATATATATTTTCAAGATAAGTTGAAAATGCGGTATACTTACCTGAGTTTATCAGTTCTTTTACAATATTTTTTAAATTATTCTTAGCATTTTTGTAGTGAACAGTGTATGCTTTTGCTTCGGCGATTAAATCAGACAGCTTAGATAATTCTTCACCTTGCATAGCATATTCTTCTATTTTACAAATAGTGCTTACAGAAAAATCATTTGAAAAAGAAACTTCTGTTAAAATATTACCGTTATCGTCAATCGGTATATATTTTTTTAGTTCTGTAATTATTTTGTCATAGAGTACTCTGTCATAAAAAGGCAGAGGTTTTGTGCGTAATTCATTTAACATTATAAATACTTTGTTTAAAGCCACTCGCGTTTGATTTTTGCGATAGGATAAAAATCCAGAGATTCTTTCCATACTTTCGCATTTTAGATAAAGAATGGTCGTAGCGGTCTTACTTTGAACATTTTTTAAACTAGGCATTTCATTTCCTCCAATTCAATAGAATTATGATTAAAATATTAAAGTAAAAGTATTATATAACATTATGTAATCTTTGTCAACAAATTAAAATAATATTGACAATATTAATAATATAATATACAATAAAAACAGGTGGATTTATGAAAGATTATTATAAAATATTGCAAGTAGATAAAAGCGCAGATTCTGAATTAATAAAGAAAATTTTTAATTATCATATAAAAAAGAATCATCCAGACCTATTTAAAGATAAAGAAAAAGAGTTAGCAATGGAAAGAACACAAGAGTTAAATGAGGCTTATTCTATATTATCTAATCCTGATAAAAGAAAAGTATATGATTCACAATTTGAAGAAGAAGAAAATTTACAAAAACAAAAAAGTTTAGTTAGTATGGATAGAATACTAAAAGAAAATGAATACTTAAAAGAACAAATTACTAAAAAGGATAAACTAATTGATAATATATGTAATCAGATTAATATAGATAAAAATTATTTTATTGATGGCGATATTGAATCTACACGACATTTAAATCAAAACATTGAGTATGATAATACAGAAAATTATTCAAATAAAGCTAAATATTTAATAAAAAAAGCAGTAGTTATATTTATGTTTATTATAATATTATTTATTATGATTTCTGTTGTTACAAAAACTAATATGTTTGAAATTTTTATTAAAGCCTTTTTTAAATAAAATGACTGGTTATTTTTTTATAACCAGTCTTTATATATAATCTCCTAGCATTTGAGTTTAGTTATAGTATTATACAGATTAAACCGCCACTACCTTCATTTATAATTTTTTGTAATGTTTCTTGTAATTTCATTTGGGCTTCATCTGGCATTCTGTATAATTTGTTGTGTAAACCTTCATTTACAAGCTCATGTAATGATTTACCAAATATATTAGATTGCCATATTGCTTTAGGGTCATTTTCAAACTCTGAAAGTAAATATTTAACAAGATCTTCAGATTGTTTTTCACTTCCAACTATAGGTGATACTTCAGTTTCTATATCAGCTCTTATCATGTGAATACTTGGAGCTGATGCTTTTAATTTAACTCCATATTTGTTTCCTTGTTTTACTATTTCAGGTTCTTCTAAAGTAAGTTCATCAATTTGTGGTGTAACAATTCCATAACCTTTTATTCTTACTTCTTCTAGAGCCATAGCTATTTTATCATATTCTTGCTTAGTTTTAGCAAAATCTTTTAATAATGCAAATATATCACCATCAGAAGATATATCAAAATTTGATATTTCACTTAATACTTTATAGAACATAGATGGATTAATGTTCATTTTTATTTTTATACTACCGTTTTCAAGTGTTGCATTTTCAATAACAATATTTTCAAACATAGTAGTATTTTCATTTTTTATTTTTTCTATTAAATCGTTTATTTCTCTTAAAGAATAGTCTTTAGAAAAACTGTTCTTTACAATATTTATAATGTCTTGTTTTAACCAATGATCTATTTCTAATATTGTAAACCATTCTGGTAATTTAAATCCTATTTCGGTTACTGGAAATTCATCTAATACTCTTTCAAATACTGTAGTAACATCATTTTGATTCATGCTTGCAACATCAAGTGGTATGACACTTGCATCATATTTATCTGCTAGTTCACTTGCTAATGCACGTGTTTCTTCACTTTCTGGATGTACAGAATTAAGTATTACTACAAATGGCTTATTAATACTTTTTAATTCATTAATTACTCTTGATTCGGCTGGGATGTAATCAGCTCTATCTATATCTGTTATACTTCCATCAGTAGTTACTACTATACCTATTGTTGAATGATCTTGTATTACCTTATGAGTTCCGATTTCTGCAGCTTTTGAAAATGGCATCTCTTCATCTGACCAAGGTGTTTTTACCATTCTTGGCATATCATCTTCCATATGTCCAACTGCTGAATCTACTAAATAACCAACACAATCCACAAGTCTTGTTTTCATTTTGATATTATTATCTAATGTTATTTCAACAGACTCATTAGGTACAAATTTTGGTTCTGTTGTCATAATTGTTTTACCAGCTGCACTTTGAGGTAATTCGTCTTGTGCACGATCTTTTTTATATTCATTATCAATATTTGGAATAACAAAGTCTTCCATAAAGTTTTTTATAAATGTAGATTTACCCGTTCTTACTGGCCCTACAACACCAATATATATATCACCGTTAGTTCTAGTTGATATATCTTTATAAATATCTAAATTTTTCATCTTTTACCTCCAACTATAATTACTTAATACAAATATATTAAGGTATTTTGTTTTTATGCAAAACTTTTCCAACTTTTTATAGACAAAGTATAAAAATGATATTATTATTTATTGTTGACTAAATTAGAAGTTTATTATATAATAATAAAAAATAGGAGATAATATACAAATGAAAAAAATCATATTGTTAGTTTTGATATTTTTTAGTATAGTAGGCTCAAATGTATTTGCAGCAACTACTACATATAGACCAACAAGAGAATTTTATATTAACGATTTTGCTGATATAATAACTTCAAATGTAGAAAAATTAATATATACAAGAGCTTCAGCAATTGAAAGAAAAACTACAGCACAAGTAGTTGTCGTTACTGTGCCTGATTTAGAAGGAGAAGATATAGGTAAGTACGCTTATAGATTATATAGTGATTGGAGAATAGGGGATAGTAGAGATAATAATGGTGTACTTATATTAATATCTAAAGCTCAAAGAAAAATAAAAATTGAAGTGGGTTATGGACTATCTGGCGTACTTAATTCAGCTAAAGTTAATAGAATTATAGATGGAGTTGCTAAAGATGCATTAAAAAGAAATGATTATAATACGGCAGTAAAAAATCTTGTTTATGAAATACAAGGAGTAATATATTACAAATACGGAATTGAAGGTGGCTTTGATAATTACGCAAGTGATTCATACAATTTAAAAATAGAGATAATAGTTGCAGTTATAATAGGTATAGCTATATTACTTACGCCATTTATATATAATTTTATAAAAAAACAAAGAAGAAGATTCTATTATTAAAAAAGAAAAGGAGTCCTGTAGTTATAGGACTCCTTAAAATCTTTATTTACGCCTAAATAGTTTGGAGAGGAAACTTTTCTTTTGGGGAGTTACTGGGGTTGGAGTTGTTAGAGTTTTTTGCTTTAAAATTCTACAGGTTTCTTTAGCTCTAAAGATGTCTTTTTGAAGATCATTTAATTGCACTAGCATATGGCAAATTGGTGTGTAACCGCATCCGTAGTAAAATAAATCCTTTTTTACTAGAGCATCACGCTCTTCCATGACTTCGAGCTGCAACTTATTTAGAGCCTCTTCATTATGACTTGAAGAAAAAAATTTCTCTTTCAACTTCTCGATAGGAACTTCACTTGCAATTGCGTAGCTCTTTTTAATGTAATCGTAATGGGTTCTTACCTCTGGCCAGCACTTATGTTCTCCTGTAATTTGGTCATAAGTAGCATAACAATTTTTAGCATTCATGTTGGTGATTCCAGATTCCCGAGCTTTTTGATAATAGTAACTAAGTTCATACAGCATAATAAAAACACTCCTAAATTATTATTTTTTTATTTGCCATTTGGCTTATAACAAAAAATGTTATATCTATATTAATATTATATCATATATATATATATATCAAGTTATAATGTTACATGATTACATAATTCGATAAAATCATTATGAATACAAAAAGGAATTCTATTTATATTAGAGTTTTTATTATTAATGTAGTAAAGGAGCCTTAAAATCACATTTGGGCTCCATAAATGTTTTGTTAGAAATTTATTATAATAAATATTATAATTATTTCCTATGTACTTAAAAAGTATGGTTTTTAAATAAAATAATATAATAAGTATATAAATAGTATTGATTAAAATAGAAAAATATGATATAATTTATACAAAATTCGATTAATATTCGGAATTTGTATAAAGGAGGAAATGATGGAAGGTAAATATATACATAGAACTATAGAAAAAAAATTAAATGAAATGTACGGTAATTTTCCAGCTATACTAATTACAGGGTCAAGACAATCAGGAAAAAGTACGGTATTACAATACTTAGCAAATAGCAAAAATGAGAAAATAAATGAAGTAAGTTTAGATGATTTAAATGAAAGAATTATGGCAATAGAGGATCCAGAAACATTTTTAAGAACACATGAAGTTCCACTAATAATTGATGAATTTCAATATGCACCTAATTTATTATCATATATAAAAATATTGATAGATGAAGCAAGAAAAAATGAAATGTTTGGAGACGGAAAGAATGTTGGAACATTATATTATTTAACGGGTTCACAAATATTTGAAACAATGGAAAATATTACTGAATCATTAGCAGGAAGGGTAGGCATTATAGATTTATATCCATTATCAACAAGAGAAATATATAATGTTAAAGAAGATATTTTCATTCCGGATATAAATATTTTAAAAAATAAAGAGCCGCTAAAATATGAATATTTAAATAATGTATTTGATAGAATTTTTAGAGGAAGTTATCCTGAATTATATAAAAATAAAAACATAAGTATTGAAGCTTACTTTTCATCTTACTTAAGAACATATATTGAAAGAGATGTTAGAAAAGTTGTAAATATTCAAGATGAGCTTAAATTTATGAAATTTATATCAAGTTTAGCAGCAAGAACAGGTCAAGAATTTAATGCTTCAGACATAGCAAAAGATGTTGGAATAGATTCAGAAACGGCCAGTAAATGGACAGGAATTTTAAGTAATACTTATGTTATATATTTGTTGCAACCGCATATGAATAATAATATTGGAAGAATAATAAAAAGACCTAAGATATATTTTATGGACACTGGTTTAGCATGTTATTTAGCAGGATATGTAAGTGCTGAGACTTTACAAAGAAGTGCATATAGTGGTCAAATATTTGAAACATATATTATTTCAGAAATCGTAAAAAGTTATACAAACCATCAAAGAGATCCTAAAAAGCATTTATATTACTATAGAGATAATAATAAAAGAGAGATTGATTTGTTAGTAATATATGAAGATAATATTTATCCAGTTGAGATTAAGAAAAGTTCAAATCCAGGAAAAGATGCAATCAAAAGCTTTGATATAATAAAAAAATTTGAAATGAATTCACCTAATGGAATTGTAATTTGTTTAGCAAAAGATATACATCCATTAGATGAAAAAAATTATATGTTACCAATTGAGTATATTTAAAATTTAGCAGGACTATATCCTGCTATTTTCCTTATTTAAAAAATAGCAGGAAAGATGTGAATAATTATTTTTCATTTGTATCTAGTATTAATTCATCATGAAGTCTTTTCATAAAATTAATAGATTTTTCTTTTTCTACAATTAAATTAATAGCAAGTTCACTAAACGAAATCATAAATATAGTTACATTTTCCTCATATGCAATATTAAATATTTTTATTATTGCTTCTTTATTTGACATTACCATATCTCCAACAATGCATATTTTAGAAATATCATCTTTTTTAGTTATAAATTTTATACTATAATCTTCAAAATCATTATTTGACTTTACTCTTTCTATGAAATCTTTCTTATCTTCATTAATAGTACTACCTTGTGATTTTTGCTGAGAGTTTTTAACTATAATTGACATTTTATTTTTTTTCCCTACGTTTACAGACCTATTATGTAAGACTTTAGCACCTGCACTAGCAGCTTCTAACATTTCACTATACGATATATTTTTTAACAATTTCGCTTTTGGGATTATTCTTGGGTCAGCAGAGTATATTCCATCTATATCGCTATAAATTTCACATCTTTTGGCTTTTAAAGCACATGCTATTGCAACGGCACTAAGATCACTTCCACCACGCCCAAGTGTTGTTATATTTCCTAATTTATCAACTGCTTGGAATCCGGCAACAATAACAATTTTACTGTTTTTTAAGTGATTTAATATATTGTTTGGATAAATACATTTAATAGTTGCATTTCCATATGTAGTATCAGATAATATTCCTGCTTGTTCACCAGTTAGGGCAACAGCTTCATAGCCTTTATCATTTAACATCATAGAAAGTAAAGAAGCAGTCTGTATTTCACCTGTTGAGAGTAGTAAATCTAAATCTCTTTTATTTTGTGTTATTGAATATTCTTTTGCCTTTTTTAATAATGTATCAGTTGTATTTCCTTGAGCTGATACTACAACAACAAGTTCTCTTTTTTTATTTGATCTGTAATTTATTATATTATTACAAACTTTTTCAAGTTTTTCTTTATTTTCAACAGAAGTTCCACCATATTTTTGCACTATAATATTCATGTGAATTCACCGTCCTACAATATATTATGAAAAATAGTATTTTCATGTTACCAGACCATATTTTAAAGAAAAAAATATATTTAATATATAAAATTAAAATTGAATAAAAGATGTTAAGAAAATACATAATAAATGATAAGGAGAATTTTATTATGGAAGAAAATAACAGTAAAAAATTTAATAGTGCAAAAGAAATTATAGATTATATAAAAAATTCAACATCTAATTCAGAAGATATGGTATATAAGGAGTTAGAACTAGGGAAAGAAACTGTTAATATTGTATATAGTGAAGCAACATCAGATGGAAATTTTATAGCAGACTTTATTATTAGAAGTTTAAGATATCTTTTTAATGAAAATATAAATGAAAAAATAGAAAAAAAAGAAAATGATAGTAATGTAATAGAGAAAGTAAATACTGAAAAGAAAAGAAAGGGGAATTTGCAAGAAAAAATAAAAGAGAAAAAAGAGGAAGATTTAAATAGTAATGAAAATAACTTTGCAAATATATTAGAAAATTTAGATAAGAATCTTGGAGCCGGAAAAATAAAAAAGTTAGACATAAATAATGAGGATATCTTTTATTATATTTTCTCAGGTTTTACATGTATAATGTATGATAAGGAAGTATTTGCAGTTGAAAGTAGAGCAAGTCTAGATAGAAGTATAACAGAACCTGCAATAGAAAATACAATAAAAGGACCTAAAGATTGTTTTATAGAAAATTATTCTAAAAATATTGGTTTAGTTAGGAAAAGGTTAAGAACTGAAAAACTAGTATTAGAAGAACAAAAAGTTGGAAGAAGAACAAAAACAAAAGTTGGAATTTTATATATTTCTGATATTGCAAAAATTGAACTTGTAAACAATATAAAAGAGAAATTAAAAAATATTGATATTGATGCAATACTTGATAGCAACTATATAATGGAACTTATAGAAAATAGTAAAAAAAGTGATTTTCCAACAATAATTAGTACAGAAAGGCCAGATTTAGTTAGTTTTTATCTATTACAAGGAAGAATTGCTCTAGTTGTTGAAAATAGCCCTTTTGTGTTAGTAATTCCAGCATTTATTATGGATTTTGTTAATAATGCTGAAGATAATTTACAACAAAGTAGAAGTGTAACTCTTACAAAAATAGTAAGATATATTGCATTTATTATCACAATAATTACACCAGCTTTTTATGTTGCACTTATAACTTTTGATCAAGAAACGATACCAACTCAATTATTAGTTTCTTTTGCCACTCAAAGAGATGGAGTTCCTTTTCCAGCTTTAGTGGAAGCTTTTTTAATGATTTTATCATTTGAAATACTAAGAGAAGGTGATTATAGAGTACCAAATGCAGTAGGAAGTACACTTTCAATAGTTGGTGCACTTATACTTGGAGATGCAGCAGTAAATGCTGGTATTGTTTCGCCAATAATGATTATAGTAATAGCTATAACAACAATATCAGGTCTTATGTTTACAGATATAAATATGGCAAACGCATTAAGACTTTGGAGACTAATTTTCCTTGTATTTGCAGGACTTGCTGGAATTATGGGGATCACAATTGCAGCAATGTTATTCATTGTTAAAATAGCAAGTACAAAAAGTTTTTCAAAACCATATACATACCCAGTTGCTCCAGCCGATTATACATCATTAATTAAAACTATTTTTCAAAGAAAAGATTATTCTAAAGATACTAAAAGACAAAAAATACTTACAAATAATTTAACAAAATACAAAAAAGTGTAAGGAGTAAATAATAATGAAAACAAAAATATTTATCTTAATTGTTGCAATGTTTTTATTCAATGGATTAGCCAATTCTAGGGAATTAAATGATTTAGCTATTCTATCTTCAATGGGAATAGAGCTAGACGAAGATGGAAATTATCTAATAACAGTTCAGATATTAAATACTAAGAAACCAGATTCTTCTAGTGGTAATAGTTCTTCAGGTGGAAGTGGTACAAGTAATGTTACTGTATTTAAATCTAATAGTTCGACAATTCATGGAGCTTTAAGGGATATAGTATTACAATCATCTAAAAAAATATATATAGCTCATATGGAATTGCTACTTGTATCAGAAGAAGTAGCAAAGACAGATATGTTTGATATACTAGATTTTTTCATACGTGATAATGAAAATAGTAATAATTTTATACTAGCAGTTACAAAAGATACAACTCCAAAAGAAGTTTTAGAAATATTAACGCCACTTGAAACTAACCCAACTCAAAGTATCAAAAATACAATAAAAGCAACATATAAAAATAAAGGTACTACTATAGATAATATATTAACTGAAAATATTCAAATTATGCTAAAACCTGGGATGAATATGGTTGCAGCAAGTGTTGGAATTGATGGTGAGGTAAAAAAAGAGGAAGGTAGTGATAATATAAATAGTAGTGCTAGTAGTGCTAAAGTAATTGCAAAGGAGTTAGCATATTTTGATAAAAAATCTTTAATGGGGTATTTAACAGAAGAAGAAGGTCTTTATTATAATTTAGGATTAGATGATTTAAAAAGTGGTATGCTTAATATGGGAACGAAAGAAGATGGATATGTGGTAGAAATTCTTAATGCAAAGTCTAGTTCTACACCAAGGGTTGAAAATGATAAATATATTATAGATTTTAATTTTGACTTAAGTTGTGCTATAACTGAGATATCAAGAGAAAAAAAGATTGAAACTTTTGATGAAGAGGTAATTATACAAAAGGAAATAGAAGAAAGAATTAAAAACGGGTTTGAAAGTTTTGCAAATAAATGTAAAAATGAATATGAAAGTGATCTTATTGGCTTTGGAAATATATATTACAAAAGATTAAATAAAGAGTATGAAAAATTAATGGCCAAATATGGAGATGACTATTTAAAACATATAGATATAAATACTAATGTAAAAGTAAAATTAGTAAATGAAGGCAGTGTGATGAGTATATGGTAGATGAAAAGATAAATAACGAAAATCAAGAAACTGATAATGTTAGTAGTTTTGGCTATGCTACATTCTTTTCCACAATAACCAAAGGATTTTTCCTAGGAATTGGAACATACATGATGTTTGAAATTTCAAAAGTCGATACATATATATCAGTAATAATTGGTGCACTTACAAGTATAATTACAATTGCTATTTTGTATTTTATAAAGAGGCATAGTGAAAGTAAAGATATTATAGACTTAAATAAAAGTTTATTTGGAAATGTTATTGGTACTATACTAAATATAATATTATGTATAGCTTTATTAGTATTAATAATACTGATATTACAAAATATTACGCAATTTGTAAAAATATTATATATGCCAGATACTCAGATAAATTATATACGTATTCTTTTTTTAATTCCTATTGCTTATGCAGCTAATAAAAGTATTGGAATAATAGGAAGAATTAGTCAGATAGTATTTTTTGTAAATTTTGTGATGTTATTTATTTCACTTATCGGATTAATACCTAAAATAAATATGGATAATTTATTACCAGTTTTAAAAGATGGAGTTAATCCCACATTAAGAAGTGGATTTATATATTTTATATTATATAGTTTTCCTCTTTTATTACTAACAATAATACCAAATTACAAAATTAAGAGTAGTAAACATTCTAAATTAAAAGTTGTAATAATATTTTTATATGTAACATTTGTCATGTTTACTAGAATTATAATGTCTATATTAGTACTTGGGCAAGAAGTAATTGATGTATATAGATTTCCTGAGTATATGGTTTTAAAGATGAGTACTTTATTTGGAATTATTGAACGTATGGAAGATACTTTAGCAATGCAATATCATTCTGACGTCTTAATGTTTTGTATATTTGCAATGTATTTTATTATGACTTTTATAAGGAAGAAAATAAAAAATCAAAAAGCTATAAAAACAATACCATATGTTATATCAATTTTTATATTTATAGTCCTAAATATATTATTTAAAGAAAGTATGGTAGCATATGAATTTACTGAAAAATATATTATATCTATAATAATAGTAGGAATTTTTGCACCTATGATAATTACTCTTATTGGAACGATTGCAAGGGCTTTAAAAACAAAGATGTTAAATTTAAAATCAGCAATTTAGGAATGTTTTTTTACTTGATTTGACATAATTTATAAAGGGTGATATAATTGTAGCAATTATATAATTTATTCTTAGTAATTATCTAAGAAAAATAATTGTAAAGGAGAATTACGATGATCAAATTAGCCAAGAAAGCCTTAAAAGGTAGCAAAATTTCAAGAGAAAAAATAAACGAACAGTTTCATCATAGTGAATATCGGTTTTTGCAGTTTTTAGCAAATTACACTCTATGTAGCTATAAGGATGTAGAGGAAATTAATAGTAGGTTTATAGAATTTTCACATGATCTTGATTGTACAGTACAATATTTTTCAAAAGAACAGGAATTAGCACGAAGAAGATATAATCATATGGCATCTTTTTTAACACAGGTGTTTACAGAATACTTTGTTAAGATGCCTGAAATAAAAGAAGATGCAATTTTGTTAAAAGAAGAGCTCGTTGAAGAACTGTATAAAAATTTTTGCAATATTTTATTAGAGCAATTTAAAGAATTTGATTTTCAGGATTGTTACTTTGAAGAACTAATTACGCTTAAGTATGGATTTAATTTTGTAGATTTTGTTCCATATGATGCTAATAATATAACAAAAGTAGCAAAGACTCTGAATATCCCAAGAAGTCGTGCTGTAAGTTTTGACAATCAACTAATTTTATTTCTGAGAAATTCACCGAAACTTAAACTTTTTGAGGATTTTTTGAAGTTTAAGTATAACGGTATGTATCTTTATACAAGCCTTATTGAAAATCCAGATTTAAAGTGTAGTGAACTTCTTGAAAAAATTTCCTTTAAAGACGGATTAGTTAAAGAGTATTTTAATAGGCTTATAAGTAATTATACTAAGTTTTTTTCAGTTCCAATTTCTTTCCTTACTGTTGGGGATGTTATCCATGACTTTGGAATAACTAATTACCAAAGCAGTAATAGTCATATTACTATCGATAAGTTCTTTGAAAAGATAGGCGGAAAAGAAAATGTATATAGATATTTTTCTGCCAAAGAATATAAGTTAATTTTCAAAGAGCTTTTTAATAAAGGTATTCTTTACATAAATGAAGAATATACAAATTGTTGCATTAGTGATATGAATATTAAAAGTGATAAATTTAGTAAATTACTTAAAAATGAAAATATATACCGTATAAGTGAAATATTGGATTTAAGGGATTTTTTCTTAGATCCATATAACAGTAAAAATAGTATGGTAGGGTATATTGAATTACTTTCTATTTTAAAAGATTCTGGTATACTTTGTTTAAAACAATTTTATGATGCATAAAACGAAAGTAGGTAACAAAATAAAATGTTACCTACTTTTGTTATATTAGAGCTTTTTCACCTTTGTCCATATTTTTCATATTATATTATAGGTTGTTAAACCTAGAAATGTGGAGGATAAGATGACTAAAAGATATATAAAAATAGTTAGTATATTGATTTGTATATTAATAACATTTACAAGTTCTATATATGCATTTTCCCCATCTGATAGCAAATTATATAATGGAATTGATGTTAGTTCTTGGCAAGGAAATATCGATTTTGGTAAAGTAAAAAATGATGGAATAGATGTAGTATATATAAAAGCGAGTGAAGGAACTTATTATACTGATCCATACTTTAGACAAAACTATAACAATGCAAAAGCTAATGGGCTTAAAGTAGGATTTTATCATTATCTTACTGCTAGAACTAATGAACAAGCAAGAGATGAGGCTAGATTTTTCGTATCAGCTATAAGTAATACTAGCCCTGATTGTAGACTAGCGATGGATTTTGAAGTATTTGGAAATTTAACTCCTTATGAAGTTACAAGTATTTCTCAAACCTTTTTAGAAGAAGTAAAAAATCTATCTGGAAAAGACGTAGTAATATATTCTAATGCATATAGTGCAAGAGCAATATTTGGTAGTGAACTTACTAAATATCCTTTATGGGTAGCAAACTATTATGTATCAAGTCCAAGTCCAAATGGGAAATGGAATACATGGGTAGGTTTTCAGTATACAGATATTGGTAGAGTAAATGGAATATCCGGTAATGTTGATAGAAATTATTTTACAAAAGGAATTTTTTTAGATGATAATACAGTTGTGCCAGGTGTAGAACAAAAACCAACATGTGATGGATTGCATAGTATAGTGTATACAGTAAAATATGGAGATACACTAAGTGGTATTGCATATAGATATGGAACCACAGTTAGTAATCTTGTATCGTTAAATGGAATAAAAAATCCAAATTTAATATATGTAAATCAAAAATTAATAATACGTTGTAGCAAAGATAAGATAGAACAAACTACAATAACTTATACAGTAAGATATGGAGATACTTTAAGTGGTATTGCATATAGATATGGAACTACAGTTAGTAATCTTGTATCATTAAATGGAATAAGAAATCCAAATTTGATATATGTAAATCAAGTTTTAAGAATTAGTACAAATAATTCTTATGGTGTACCTACTAATACTTTTTATACAGTAAGATATGGAGATACACTAAGTGGTATTGCATATAAATATGGAACTACGGTTAGTAATCTTGTATCACTAAATGGAATAAGAAACCCCAATTTAATATATGTAAATCAAGTTCTAAGAATTAATTAATAATTTATATAATAAAGCATATTATGAAATATTTAATATGCTTTATTACTTTTGTTGGACAAAGTTGGAATAAAAATTAATACTAAGAATATATATTAATATATATAATTTTTGTTGGGGGTATAACATGGAAGATAAAAAAGTAAATAAAGTAGTTACAAATCAAAATATAATACTGGAAAATAGAGAGAAAATATCTGTTACTGGGGTAATAGATATACATAGTTTTGATGATGAGTTAGTTCTTGCACAAACTGATCTTGGTATTTTAACAATTAAAGGTGACGATTTAAAAATGAATAAATTAAATTTAGACAATAATGAATTAATAGTTGAAGGTCAAATTATGGCAGTTGCATATAGCGATATAAACCAAGCAAAAAAATCAGGATTTATGAGTAAATTGTTCAAATAGGTAATCATTTATGGATGATATTGTTGCAAATCAAGTAATGAATTTTTTACAATTTATTACTATTGGTATTATTATTGCATTAATTTTTGATTTCTTTAGGGCATATAGAACTAGAAAAAAAGTTAGCAACTTTTCCGTAATGATCCAAGACATAATTTATTTCTTTATTGTTACAATTATAATAGTATTTAGCATTGTAAACTTTTTAGATTCAAGTCTAAGACTTTATGTTTTTATTGCAATTGTAATAGGTATAATGATATATATTTCAATTTTAAGTAAATTTATCTTGAAAATATATGATGCATTTTTTAAAAGTTTATTTGAAGTGATAGACATTTTTTTATCACCTATAAAGTTGATTCTACAATTTTTTCAAAAAATATGTAATTTTTTTGGAAAATATATAAAAAAATGTTGCAAAAAAATTTTTTATATGATATCCTTTATATGTAACAAGTTAAAAAAAGTAAAGAAACCAATAATAAAATCCAAAAATGAACAAAAGAAGGTTAGTTAAATATGAGAAATGTGTCTGAAAATGGCAATAAAAAAAGAAAGAAGAAAATAAGAGTTTTTCATATTATTGTGTTTGCATTTGTTTTGTATTTTGTATATACACTTTATGATCAACAGATTCAAATGAATAAATATGATTCACAAATAGAGATGTACACTTCAGATATTAAAAGTAAAACAGAATTAAAAGAGTATTATAGCGGACAGAAAGTTAATATAAACTCTGATGAATATATTGAAAAGATTGCAAGAGAGTCACTAGGTTATGTAAAGCCTTATGAAAAAATATTTATCGATGCAAACAGATAGCAGCTGCTCACGCTAGTTGTTTGGCCCCCATAGATTTTATCTATGGGGAGTATTTTTTTACACTATTTTATTGCATATAAAATGATACAAGTTAAGATAATAACTAAAGTAATAGGTATAATTAATGCTCTTAAGTATTTCATAGTGTTCCAGTCTTTATTTTTTCTAATGTAATAGTTACATTTACATTATCATTTGTAGCACGTATAATGATATCATTATCTGTATTATTTCTAAATCTAAAATCTAAAGAACCATATACAATAGTTGCATCTTTATCTTTTGGTACATAATATACACGTCTACTATGAGGATGTCTTTCTATAACTTCTAAGTTTGCCATTAATACAGCATTATATAGTGTACTACTAATCTGACATAATCCACCGCCAGATATTTTTATTTTATTACCATTTGTATCAAATCCTAATGCTTCTTTAAATCCTTGAGATTCGTCCATTGGCCCAATAGTATTGTTATATGAGAATTCTTCACCTTTTTTAACTATATAATTATTTAATTTACTATTTGCAAGAGTAATGTTATCAACTCTGTTTTGGTCTTTATCATATATTGTTGTAGTATAAGTTGCTATTTGTTCATATTCTTCCTTCTTTGGCGTTTGTGTATTGTCTGATGGTATTTTATTTGAATCTATATTCATTTTATCTTTTTCTTCTTGGGATATTGGCATGTTGTTATTGCTACTGCTAGTGTTATTATTTGTTTGAGTATTTGATGTTTCATTGCTTCTTAAACTATTATTATTTGTAAATATGTTAAAAGCTACATAAAATATAACTGCTAAAATTATAATTACTATAATTATAATAGCTAATTTTTCTCCATCGAATCCTTTTTTCATATTAAATTTCATTCCTTTCTCGCTTCGCTCAAAGGCACACATAGGAATGAAAACCTTGAGTTCGAAGCATA
>CALXJG010000027.1 GCA_944388565.1 uncultured Clostridia bacterium | reverse complement strand
AATTTTAAATCCATCTCAATTCTAGCAATTTTAATCAATTTTAGGATTTTGCACCCCAACTATTGACAAAGAGCCTATAAAACCGTGTCTTATATTTTATTTTTTATTTTCTTTTATTGCTGGAGTTTCATAATCTTCTGTTATTGCTCCTCCATCAATAGAAGAATTTTCTAATGTTGGTTCATTATCATCAAATATTATTTCAAAATCATCAGGGATTGGAGCGTCTGTATTTGGATTTGATGATATTATAGAATCACTTGTAGCAGTATTATTTGCATTAGAATTATTTGTTGTCGAAGTAGTATTTAATACTGATTCATTAGATAATTTCTCTATTTCTTGTTTTAATCTTGATGTAGTATTTACTCCAAATAGATTATCATCATTTGTTGTATTATCACTATCATCAATAGTAATTGTTGGATTATCTGGTTTTGACATCATATATTTTTCAAAATTAAATTTTTGTACATAAGCTTTTTCTTTGTATTTTGAATTTAAGAATTCAGTTTTACCTTGACCAAATACTGTTTTACCCTTAGCATTTTTAGTTTTATAATATACAGCACCAAAACCTTGGTTTGCAATCTTATACCAATCAGCTCTACTTTTCTTTTTGATTTGTAGACTAGTATGTTTATCAAGATCTCCATCTTTAGAAATTTTAAAGCTACTTTCTTTATCAGGTTTTTTCTCAAGACCGAAAGCTTCATCCCAGTAATGGCTGTCTTCAGGTACTGTATCACCAAATACAACTTGTGTTTTTGTATTTGCAAGAACAACTTGTCTGTAATAGTCCTTACCACTTTTTTCAAGTTGTGATAAGTTTTGTATAGCTACAGTAACACCACATCTATATTTCCTAAATAATGTAAACATAACTTCCATATCTTTAGTAATATACTCTGGGAATTCATCGATGTATAAGAAGTGAGGAGTCCTAGAATCTTCGTTACCTTTTCTTCTTAATACAGCATCTTGGAATTGTAATATAAAGAACATACCAAAAGCTTTGGCTTGTAATATACCAAGTTCACCTTTTCTAGAACATGCAGTAATTACGCTACCATTTTCTAATGCCTTATCAAAGTCTATTATATTATCTTTACCGCAAAGAGCAGCTTTTAGACCTGGGTGTCTAATTAAGTTGTTAAGTTGTGTGATTGCACCATATAAGAATCTTTCAGTATCTTTTCTACCGCTACCACGAGTACCAGGAATTTCAAATCCATTAATATTTAAAGCTGGTTTATAGAAATTCTTTTCGAAGTATTTTATAAGTAGTTTGTATTTACTTTCTAATTCAGGAATCTTTTTCATTTCCTCTGTCATTTCTTCAACTGCATCAAAATTGTATAATAATTCAAGCATATCTTCTAAGCTTGCTATTTCACCATTGTGTAATATTGGGTACATTTCTTTAAGAAGTATTGATAGATTTTGGAATGCATCTATTGTTACTTGAGTAAAGAATGGGTCTCCAGCTTTTCCGCCACCAGTACTCTCATACATAGAGTTTAATACATCGGCTACTATTGAAGCAACTTTTGAAGGGTCTGGTATAGCAAATGGATTTATGCTAAGTGTAGTCTCAGGACTAGCTGGATCAATTGATAATACTTCAATTTCAAAATTTTTAGCAACACCTATAAAATCAGAAATGAATTTACCATCGTTTTCTAATACTGTAATTCCAAGATTTTTATATGATATTTGACCGGTTGAATTATCTATATATTGTACCAGTGGTTTAACAGTATTCATAAATTCTTCTTCCATACCACGTCTTGGTCTTAAAAAAGTTAAAGAGAAGTTTTGATTAATATATTCGTTATTAAAAGGTCCATTCATATATGCAACACCTTTTTTTAACATTGAATAACCAATCTTTTTAGAAAATTCTCTAAAGAAGAATTTCTTCTCTAAATCTAAAGCACTCATTGGTAGTAAAACCATGGAAGTTTTACCAGTACCAGTAGCACCTTGGACTAAAGTAGACTCATAACGTTTCTTTTCAGGAACTATAACTGGTAAAGAAGTACCTTTTGCTTTACAGATAGTTGTTTCACATGTAAAAGCACCAGTTTCTTTTACTGAATTACTAAGAGATAATCCCTCAAACCCAGCTATTGCTTTTGGCAAATCTTCATCTCTAAATATTAATAAAAAGTAATCAATTATTTTAAATACACTTACAAATGGGATTGCAAGGCATAAAGTTTTTATAGCAGGTGAAAATAGTTCAGGAAATAATCTTGAAACTTCTTCATATCCTGGTATTAATTGTACTAACCACCAAAATGCATTACTTAACCATGTACATGCTATGTTTCCTACAATTACTCCTAACATAGTGCAGGTAGCTATAAACATATTTATTCTATGTAAATCACTTTTAGCAAGACCTGAATTTACGTAGAAAGAGTAAGCAAGTACTGGCATACATATAAATAGTGTATATAAATATGGAGAAATATTATTGGCTATCCTTGACGATCCTATAATAAAACCTAACATTCTACTAAGTGAGAATAATACTAATATAGCAGTAATTGCGTATAGTAAGTACGTAATTAGTTTATTTGGTTTAATTTTTATATGTAATTTTTTGAATAAATTGTCTATCAAAATATCACCACTTTCAAGTATATTATATATAATAGTATCATTTGACAATATTATAAATTTCATATATAATAATACTATAATTATAGGAAAAATTCAAGCTTTTTAGCTAAAATATATTGTAAATATAAAATAAAAATTAGAGTGGAGTGTAGGAAGAATGAAACTTGTTGTTGGACTTGGTAATCCAGGGGATGAATATGCAAAGACAAGGCATAATGTAGGTTGGCTTTTTCTTGAATATTTAGAAGAAAAATACGGCTTTAAAATAAATAATAAGATAAAAGCTACAGATAGTATGGTTGGACAAATATATATAAATAATGAAAAAGTTGTTTTTGCTAAACCGCTTACATATATGAACTTAAGTGGAAATGCAGTACAAAAATTAAAAAAGTGGTATAATCTTGAAGATAAAGATATAATCATAATATTTGATGATATAGATATACCTTTCGGTGAATGTAGGTATAAATTAAATGGTAGTGGTGGCACACATAATGGTATGAAAAATATAGTACAAATGTTGTCAACAAAAAATATTGCAAGAATTAAGATAGGAATAGGGGGAATAAAGCACCCAAACCAAGATTTAGTAGATTTTGTTTTACAGAAATTTACAACATCACAGCTTCAAGAATTAGATAAAGTTTTTGAAGAAGCTTATGAAAAATTGCAGAAATTCCTTGACAATTAGCCTAAAAAATGTTAAAATCTATATGTATTCCGCACAGAACAGGTTGAAAATGTGTATAACACTACCTTTATGGCGAGAAAAAGTTAGAATTTAAAGGAGGAAAGAAAGATGTACGCTATAGTTGAAATTAGTGGAAAACAGTACAAAGTACAAGAAGGAGATATCGTTTTTGTAGACAGATTAGAAAATGAAGAAGAAGGAAAAAAAGTTACTTTTGATAAAGTTTTACTTATTTCTGATGGAAAGAAAGTTACAATCGGTCAAAATACTGTAAAAGGTGCAAAAGTAGAAGCTTCTGTAATTGGACATGGAAAAGGTAAAAAAATACTTGTTTACAAATATAAAGCTAAGAAAAATTACAGAAAAACTCAAGGTCATAGACAACCATATACAAAAATACAAATAGAAAAAATATCTACAACTACTAGAGCTAAAAAAGCTGAAGCAGAAGAAAAAGTAGAAGCATAATTAGAAATTTAGATTTGATTAATAAAGGAGTGAGAATAAATGGCACATAAAAAAGGTATGGGTTCTACTAGAAATGGTAGAGATAGTGAAGCTAAAAGACTTGGTGCAAAAAGAGCAGATGGTCAATTTGTATTAGCAGGAAATATATTATATAGACAAAGAGGAACAAAAATACATCCAGGAACAAATGTAGGATGTGGAAAAGACTATACACTATACGCATTAACTGATGGTGTTGTTAGATTTGAAAGAAAAGGAAGAAGCGATAAAAAAGTTAGCGTTTATCCTGTAGAAGAATAAAAAAATAATAACAAGAAAAACCAGATAGATTTCTATCTGGTTTTCTTGTTTTAATATTAAATTACAAAAACTTATCCGCTATATCTGCAATTCTACCACGTTCTACCAATTTAAGTGAAACATGTCCAGCATACATACAAGTTCTTAATCTTGCTGCAATGTATACCAAACCATTGGAACGGGGATCTACTGAGAAGTTATCTATCTGGTTATCAGAAGGATCACCGATAAAAAGAATTTTAGAATTTTCACTTAAACGACTAAGCATAAGTTTTGCAATAAAGGGAGTTGTTTGCTGTCCTTCATCTACAATTACTATGCTATCTCTAAGATTTCTACCTCTCATGTAGGAAAAGCAGGTAAGTTCAAGCTTTTGCTTATCTATTAGCTTCCTTGCAAACTTTTCAACATCAATTTCACTTTCATCATTTTGTTCCATATACTTTTTATATATTTTGTTATTTTTTTCGTCTTTGGAGAAAATAACTGAAAGTGCTTCAAAGAAACTATTCATATAAGGTCTTAGCTTATCATACAAATCTCCCTTGATAAAGCCTTGCCCCTCATCAGTAGGAATAGTTGGTTTGATGTAGATGATTTTTTTGTACTTGTTTTCTTTTAGTACCATTTGCAAAGCAGCAGCAACAGATATAAGTGTTTTTCCAGAACCACCACTTCCGCTAACTGTTATAATATCGGTATTTTCATCTTGTAATAATTCAAAGAAGAACCTTTGCTCTAAATTTATCGGTAGTATACCAGCTAAGGGTTCAAAGTGCTTTGAAATATTAACTAACTTTTTACCGTCATATCTTAGATGATATGGAGTAGAAGCATCAGATTTACAAGTTACTTCCACGAAACAGTTGGGATAGAGAGGTACTCCAAGTTCATTAGCATTAAATGATGAAATATCTTGCATTAATTCTGCATATTTTTCATCAGGTAATGAAACCTTTTGGAATAGTGATGCAATTTCTTCACCTAAAATTTTATCGTTTTCATAGTCTTGAGAACTTACATTTTCAAGTTCACAGTCAATTCTCATATCTATGCTTTTTGAAATAACTATTACTTCTTGACAAGGAAACTTCTTTTTAAGTTCCTTAGCATAGTCAATGTAGTAGTTTTCATTTTTACTACGATCTTCACTTTTTACAATATGAAGTGTTACATCACAATCTGATAAATAAAGACCACTTGGCGAAATAGCATACTTAACATCACCATTTATTGTCTCTTTTACCTTATTTAATACCTCTTTAGCTTGAAAAACAGCGATATCATTTTTTCTTTGCGATTCAGTTATTAATCTTAACTCTTTTAGAACGCCAGAAAGAATATACACATGATTTCCACTAAACTTTTTAAAACTTAATGGGTCATGCCGTAAAACATCTTTTGCTAAAATATAATGTTTTACTTTTGCAGGTTTTTCAATTTCATTGGTACGGACTGCTTGTTGTAATTTGCTAGACATAAATGCCCTCCTAAATTTTCTCCAGTATACATAGTTTGTATACTTAGATTATTTTGTTAATGAGATTATATAACACTAACTTAGTTATTGTCAATTAAAATTATTAAACTTTATTTAATTTAAGTATAAAAGAAGAAATTTATTATAAAAGTTTTGACATTTTTTAAATAAGGTATTGCAATTATAACTTTATTATGTTATAATATGTGAGTATCAAGTGGTATGCTCCAGTAGCTCAGCTGGATAGAGCAACGGCCTTCTAAGCCGTAGGTCGAGCGTTCGAATCGCCCCTGGGGCACCATTATAGAATTTAAAAATCCTTGTAAATCAGTAATATTAACTGTTACAAGGATTTTTTTGTTCTTTAAAATTAGTTAAAAATGGCTAAAAATGCTTATTTTTCTTTAGTGATTACCCAAAAATTACCCGCATTATTATATAGAAAATATGGCGTTAATAAATAATGTATTTTAGAAAAAACTAAAAAAGTTGAAAAAATCAATAAAAAATGATATAATATTTATATCAATTTCTTTTAATCCTGTTTTACAGGTTGATATATAGGCATTTAATATAAAATAATTATTTTAAGGAGGAAATTGTATGTTAATTCTAATTTTAGGGATAGCAGCTGTTGCTTTTATCGCTTTTTTGGTACTACGGGTAATATGTCCAGCTAGTTATGATGGCGTGCTTGATGCACATGATTTTTTTACGTTTATGGCTTGGACATTTGGACTTGTAATTTTGGGGCTTATTATTGCAATTTGTTGGATATCGACTACAGTAGCTACTGAAAGCACGATTGATAGCAAAATTGAAATGTACCAAGAAGAAAATGCAAATATTGAAGAAGACATTGATAGAATTGTAAGAGAATATTTGAAGCACGAACAAGATACATATGCTGACCTAAAAACAGAAGAAAGTTCAATTACTTTGATTACATTATTCCCCGAACTTAAGTCTGATGCTCTTGTGCAACAACAGTTAGAAATATATGTTGATAATAATGCTAAGATAAAGAGTTTGAAGGAAGAAAAAATCGATATTGCCAAGAAAAAGTGGCTACTATATTTTGGCAAGTAAATGAAGTACAAAACTGCTTGGGGCTAAAAAGCTACTAAGCAGTTTTTGTGCTTTTTCTAATAGAAAGCTTTATGTACAAAAACACCATCAAATAAAACTTGTTATTTAATGGTGTTAATTACTTTTTATTAATGAAATAACTTCATTTTTTAAACTGTTATCATCCTTAAAAATATCATTTAACAATTCAGATGTAAGTTTATCTTTTATTCCTTTTTTATTTGCAAATTCATATATTAGATTACTTTCTTTTTTTAATTCAACTTTGGCTTTAATTTTATATATAAATTTAGCTTTCTTTTCAACTACATTTTGATATAACTCAAATAGTTCATATCTTTTTTGTATAGTTTCTATGTATTTTTTAAGATTCTCATTTCCAAAACTTCTATAGTTTTTATTTATAAACTCTAAAGCTTCTTCTAATTTTTTTACATCGTTACTAAGATTATTAATTTTATTCATGAGTTCAGAAGTACTACAATCTTCTAAGTTTTCATTTTCAATTAAGGTATCAATCTTATTTATATATTCAGATATAATTTTTTCTTTAGCTTCATCTAAAACATCTATATAGTATTGTCTGTATTGTGCTATTTGAATTGGCTTTTGTATCATATTAAATTTATACATATCTATATATCTTTCATTATCAAATACTTGACAAATACATTTATGCAAATCATCTAATATATTGTATAATTCCATGTTATTATCAAAAGAGATATCTAAATCAAATAGAATATATTTTAATAATTCTTTTGAATTACTAGATAGAAGATATGAAGGTAAAATTTTCTCTTTTTGAATTTTATTTAGTATTTCTTCCATATCACTTGTTCTATCATAAGAATAGCAAAAACCAAGTTGTAGTTCTATGTCACTTTTATATTTTACTATATTTTTTTCTAGCTTTTTTATATATAAATTTATTTCAGATACATAGTTTCTATAAATAAAATTAATAAATTTATTTGTATATGCTGATATGATTGATTTATCACTTTGAATATCTCTTATTTGGTTATAAAAACTAGGGAGTAATAGTCCAGCATCTTTAAACATGTCTATAAATAGATTTTCATACCATAAAATATATTCATGAGTATATTTTGCTTCATTTGATATAATGCTTTCATTAAACACTTTTGTATGGTTAACATCATTTTGAATATTT
Organism: uncultured Clostridia bacterium; assembly: GCA_944388565.1. Taxonomy (GTDB): domain Bacteria; phylum Bacillota; class Clostridia; order TANB77; family CAG-465; genus CAG-465. The sequence goes on along the minus strand of CALXJG010000027.1, from coordinate 10,648 downwards.
AATGAAATATTTGAGAAAATTTCAAATATTTCTTGTTTTATTTCAAAACTAAGTTCTTGCTTTAACTCATAGTTTCTAATTAAATCAACTAATTTAATTAAGCCTTCTTCATATGCTTTGGTCTTTTTTGATAAATATTTAATAGCAATTAGTTGCTTTTTATTTGTCTCGTAATTTAAAATAGTATTTTTTAAATCAAGTAATCTTTTCTCAACATCAACTTTAATATGTACACTATTTTGTAAGATATCGATTGAATAGATTATTGGGAAGATTTTATTTGCGATTTTGTATATATTATTTTTTTTATCATTTAATTCATTTAATACCTCTTTTTTACTATCAAGTAAGTTATATATTTCTTGTTCTATTGAATTTACTTGCATATAAAAAGAAGTAGATAAAACATCATTACACTGTAATGATAAAATATCACTAAGTATATTTGATATTTCTTCTTTTAGTCTATTCTTTTTTTGTTGTTCTCTAATTGATAAATTAACTTTTGCTAAAAGTTTATCTAATTCATTTTGCTTAGTATATAAATAATTAAAATTTTTTTCTATAGTAGTTAAAACAGACATATAAATCTCCCTTATAACGTTTAAAATTTCAAAGATATTATAACACATTATGTAAATATAGTCAATTTATTATTTCGTTTTTGTTACAAAATTATGTTTTATTTATAACTTATATGTACTGAAAATAATTACTATTTAATATTTTAGCATGATAACTTTTAACATACATTATATATAATGTTGTAAAATACAATCATTTTTAATATAATATATAAAATTTATTGTCGAATAGTTTGACACTAATGTTATTATTTGATATATTAAATTATTATGGAGGGAGAATATGGAAAATAAATATTGTTGGAATTTAAAAGATATATATGAAAGTAATAAAGAGTTAGAAAATGACTTTATAAAAGTAGAGGAATTACTTGAAAAATTACAAACTTTAAAAGGAAATCTTGGAAAATCTTCTAATAATCTTTTTGAATGTTATGATTTATTAGAAAAGATAACTATGTTAATCTCAAAAATTGATGCTTTTGCAACATTGCAATTTCATCAAGATATGGCAAAAGAAGAGAGTGTTAAATTATATAAAAGAGTAGAAAATTTAGTAGATGTATATAATAGTAAAACATCATATATAGAGCCAGAAATAAACGATATATCAAATGATACTTTATATAGTTTTTTAGATGAAAATGAAAATCTAAAAAAATATGAGAGAACTATTAAAAAGATGATAAAGAATAAACCACATATATTAAATAATGATATAGAGCAGGTACTTTCAAATTATTCAAGTGTACTAGGTTCATTTAATAATATATATACATTACTTTGTGATGTTGATTTTAAATTTGGATATATAACTTTAGAAGATGGAACAAAGAAAGATTTAACTCATGGTTCATATATTAGTTTTATGACAGATAAAAATAGGAATATAAGAAAAGAAGCGTTTAGTAAACTTCATGAAAAGTATAAAGAATATATAAATACTATATCAGAAAACTATATATCTTCTGTTAAAGAAGATACTATAACAGCTAGATTAAGAAATTATGAATCTTCATTAGAAAAAGCAGTAAAAAAAGATAATTCTTCAGTAATTGTGTATGATAAGTTATTAAAAATAGTAGATGGAAATATAAGTATTAATCATAAGTTTATGCAGTTAAAGAAAAAGTTATTAGGCCTTGATAAATTACATGTGTATGATACTTTAGTAAATCCATTAACTGTTGGTAGTGGCAAATTTGATATTGAAGATGCAAAAAAAGTTATAAAAAAAGCATTAGCACCACTTGGTAAAGAGTATGTTAATATGCTAGATTATGCTTTTGATAACAATTGGTTTGATGTATATGAAAGAGAAAATAAATATAGTGGGGGATATAATATGGGCGTATATGGTGTTCATCCATATATACTCTTAAATTATAGTGATGATATAGAATCTGTAAGTACTGTTGCACATGAATTTGGTCATGCAATGCATTCATACTATTCAAGTAAAAATCAAGATATATTTAATTCTCAGTACACAATAATGATTGCAGAGATAGCATCTACTGTAAATGAAATTTTACTAGCTGAATATCAAATAAATAATGAAAAGGACATTCAAAAGAAAAAATCATATATATATTCATTAATTGATAGAATAAGGTCTACTTTAATATCACAAACTTTATTTGCAGAATTTGAAAAAATAATACATGGAAAGGTAGAAAATAGTGAAACTTTGTCATCAAATGAAATATGTGATATATTCTATAATCTACAAAAGAAATATTTAGGAGAAGACGCCTATATAGATGAGTACACAAAGTATGATTGGGCAAGAATACCACATTTTTATAGACCTTTTTATGTATATAAATACGCAACAGGAATTTCTTGTGCAATAGATATTGCAACAAAAATATTAAATAATGAAGAAGGGTTTCTTGATAAGTATATAAATATGTTATCTTTAGGAGATTTAAAAGATTCATTAGAGTTGTTAAAAGATATAGGTATTGATTTAGAATCTGGTGAACCAATTAAAGAGGCTTTAAAATATTATGATAAAAAAATATTAGAACTTGAAAAGTTAATTTAATTGTAATATATATTAATATATGATATACTTTAATATCTAATGGGGTAATAAGGCATGAAAAAATTTTTTAATATAAGAAAGATAATTGATATTTTAGTAATAATAATGCTTTTTATAGTTTCTATAAAAAAAGGTGGCTTCTATAAAGAAGACTCAATATTTTTTAATTTAGTAATAACTACTATTGGACTAGGATATGTAATATATAGCTGTTATATAAATTATGTAAAAAAAGCTGAAAAAGAAAGGTGTAAGACAGATATAGTACAAGTATTTTTATTATTACTTTCTTTTTCCTATGCTCTTCCTATAACATTTAAAAATTATTCAAGTATGAATGATAGTATACATGAGATGATTAGATATTTTGATGTATTTTTAATTTATACATTAGTAAAATCTTCTCCACATAAAAAGATATATATGATTGGTATATATATAAGTATATTTGTACAATGTTTAATTGGTATTGATTCAGTAGCAAATCGTTATTTAGAGCCACTTTTAAAACATATAAACTCAGGTTATCTAACTTCACTTGATGTTACAAGAATGTCTGGTACAATTCAATATGCAAATGTATTTGCATTAATGTGTGCAATATGTGGATTATTAGTATTTAATAGAATACTAAAGTTTGTTTTTAATAATGAAAGTAAAAAAGAAAAGATTATTTTGTTGATTAAGTTTATTGCATATAATTTGTTTTTCATTGTATATTCATCAAGTATAATACTATCAGGTTCTAGATATGTAATTATTATGTATATATGTGCATTAATTTTAATGTTATTTACTATAAAATCAAATACAAAACTATTATTTTTAATACAAAGTGTAATTATTGCAGTATATACAGCTTGTATAAATCAAGCTATTGCTACTAATTTAAATAGTATATATGTATATACCATTATAACTTATTTAGTTACAGTTATAATATTTACAATTATTTATTTTATTTTAAATAATAAAAAGATTTTAGAAACTTTAGGAAAGAAAAATTTTATTGTAGGGACTATAACGATAGTATTGCTACTATTATTTATACTAGTAGGATTTAGATTAAAAAGCAAGATTAATATATCTAGTTTTGCAAATGAAAATTCGATTTCTAGAAATATATATAATTTAAAACTTGATGAGGAAAATAAATTAAGCATAAAAATAAAAGAAAATGAGCCACTTAGCAGGTATAAAATAGAGATATTTGAAAGAAATAAAAATTATGAGACTACATTAATTCAGACATATCATTATTATTCTACTATTAGCGGAGAATTTGAGTTTAATTATACTCCAGAAGAAGATTTTAAAAATTTAACAGTAAAAGTCTCTGTCGAAAGTGGAAGTATTAAAGTAACTGAATTTAAAATTAATAGACATAATCTATTAAATTATATGTTACTTCCATCAAATATAATATATAGATTAATAGATTCTCTTGCTGGTACAACAAGTGGAAATGATAGGATTTTATATGCTAAAGATGCACTAAAAATAATAACATCATCTCCTAAAAACTTTATTTTTGGAGTAGGTGGAGAAGGCTTTAACAACATGTATGAATCATTTAAAAAAGAAGACTATTCATCAACAGAAGTACATAACATATACCTTCAAATGTTTGTTGAAAGCGGATTAATTGGTATTTCTATTTTTGTAGCAAGCTTAGTATTATTATTTAAAAACACTAAAAATAGTGTATATAGATTATCATTAATATTATTTTTAATACATGGATTTTTTGACTTAGATTTTTCATTTATGTTTTCAATGAGTATTTTTGCAATATTATTAGCTTTACAAAAAGAGAAAAAGAAAGTTAAAAAAGTTAATGAAAAACTGTTAATATTAAAAGATGTTACTAGTATTTTAGTTGGATCTGTTGTTTTAATATTGCTAGTAAGACAAAACATGGCATATTATACTAAAATTCCTAAATTTGAAGAAAAGATTAGTTTAGAAAGTCAAGAAAAAGTTATTTTAGCATATGAGAAAATAATTAAGTTAGATGGATATGATAGTTCATATAGATTAAATCTTAACGATGAATATTTAAAATATATAGAATTACTAAAAAAATCAACAAATAATCTAGATAAAATAGATATGGTTAATGAAAAAATTAATAATAATTTGCAAATGATAACTAGATATGATAAAAATAACAATAAAGTGATGAAAAAAGTAAATAAAGAAGCTTGAATTTATGCTAATTGTGTGATATAATACTATACATCAAATAGGTAATTAGTTTAGGAGGAATAGACATGGGTTGGATTGACTGGACATTATCAATAGTTACAGTTTTAGTAGGTATTGTTTTAACTATAATAGTAATGCTTCAAAATAGTAAAGATTCTCAATCATCAATTACAGGTGCAAATACATTCTATGGTACAAATAAATCAAAGACTTTAGATGGTACTTTATCTAGATACACTGTTGTTTTTGCAATAGCATTTTGTTTATTATGTTTTGCAACAACTGTAGCTATAATGAAATAGGTGAATTATGAGTAAAAAATATGAAGATAAAAGTAGTATTTTTAATATTAGTAAACAAGAATATTTAAACAAAAAGGAAGCATTGACTTCCTTTTTTTTAGATAAAGAATATGTACCTATGACAAAGAAACAGATTGCTAATATTTTAAATATAAAAAAGGAAGAAAGAGATATTTTAAGTAGCATATTAAATGAACTTGAAATAGAAGGAACTATATACATTGATGATAGTAAAAGATATATTCCATTTTTTAAAACTAATTTTATTAGAGGAATATATCAAGCAAAATCAGAAAGATTTGGATTTGTTACACAAGAATATGATGATGATATATATATAGAATCAAAATTTAATTTAGGAGCAATGAACGGAGATTTAGTTTTAGCAAAGATTACAAAAGAAAGTACAGCGGGAAAGAGTAAAGAAGGAGAAATTATAAAAATACTAAAAAGAAATACATCAAAAATTGTTGGTAGATTCATTAAATCAAGAAATTTTGGATTTGTAGAAGCTATTGATAAAAAGATTGATGATATATATATACCTAAAAAGTATGCTACAAATGTAAAAGATGGACAATTTGTAGAAGTGGAAATATTAAAATATGCAACAGATACTTCAAAGGCAGAGGGAAGGATATTAAGTATAGTTTCTTCTGGCAATACTGTAAAATCGGAAGTTGAAGCATTATATAAATCATTTGGACTTGATAATTTAGAAAACTTTAATAAAGATATTAAAAGTGAATTAGAAAATATACCAAATAAAGTTAAACCAGAAGATAAGGTTTACCGTGAAGATAGGACTAATAGAAAAGTTTATACAATAGATGGTGATGATGCAAAAGACTTAGATGATGGTGTATTTGTAGAGAAAATAAATGATGATAAATATATTTTGTCAGTATATATTGCAGATGTTAGTAACTATGTAAAAGATGGCACGGCTTTAGATGATGAGGCTATTAAACGTGGGACAAGTATATATATACCTGGAACAGTTTTACCTATGTTACCAAAAAAATTATCAAATGGTATATGCAGTTTAAATGAAGGTGTAGAACGTTTATCACTTGCCATAGATATGCAAATAGATGGAAATGGTAATATAGTAAAAAGTAATATATTTAAAACAGTAATAAAAGTAACTAAAAGAATGACTTATGATAAAGTATTTAAAGTAATATCAAATGATAATTCTGTAAAAAAAGAATATGGCCCATATATTAATGATATTTTAATTATGAAAGAGTTAGCAGTTATATTAAATAATAGAAGAAAAGAACTTGGTAGTATAAATTTTGATATACCAGATACTAAAGTAGTATTAGATGATAATCAAAACGTTATAGATATAAAGCCATATAATAAAACAATAGCAAATGATATTATTGAAGAATTTATGCTTGCTGCTAATATGACTGTTGCAAAAACTTTTTATTTTCTTAATTTACCATTTATATATAGAATACATGAAAAGCCTGATGAAGAAAAATTAAGAGAACTAAACGAAGTTCTAGCAAATTATAAAAAAAGGATAAAAGGAATAAAGAATGTTAAGCCAAAAGTTCTTTCGAAAATACTTGATGAATTTGATAATGAAGAAGAAAAACAAATAGTTTCTACATATATGTTAAGAACTTTAAAGCTTGCTAAGTATAGTGAAGAATGTCAAGGTCATTTTGGACTTGCTGCAAAATATTATTGTCATTTTACATCTCCAATTAGAAGATATCCGGATTTGTTTATACATAGGGTAATATCAGACTATATAGCTGCAAATTATAATTTATCTGATGAATTAATGTCTAAATATTTAGTTCAAGCTAGAAAGTATGCTATTACATCTTCAGAAGCAGAAAAACAGGCTACTAATATAGAAAGAGATTTTGATGAGTTATACAAAGTAATATATATGAAAAATTATATTGATAAAGAATTTGAAGCAGTTGTATCATCAGTAACGTCTTTTGGTATGTTTGTTAAATTAGAAAATACAGTTGAAGGTTTAATACCATTTAGTAATATGCCAAATGATGATTATTATGAGTATGATGAAAATAGAAAGATTTTATTTGGAAAAAGAAATGGCAAGATATTTAAGATTGGAGATAAAGTAAAAGTAAAATTAGTAAGATGTGATGTAAGAGAAAAGCAAATAGATTTTCTTTTAGTGTAGTGTAGGTGATTATATGAATATTAAAAGTAAAAATAAAAAATCAATATTAAAATATTATAAAGAGAATATGCTAAGAAAGCATTTAATTATATATATAATTTGTATGATAGTATTTGGTATTACTTTTGCGTATTGTCTTAATAATCTTAGTGCGACTACTTTTTTAGAAAGTATAGGGCATACTGTTAAATTTTCAACAATTATTATAGAGTTTTTTGTATTTTTAATACTTTCTGTATTACTTGGATTTATACCTAAGATTAGATTGTCTGTTATGTGTATGATATATTCAACAAGACTTGCATCATATGTTGCTAATATATTATTTATGAGTACATATAATAAAATTTTAGTTACAGTAGTTGCTATAATTTCATTATTTATAATTTCATTTACAATTACAATAGGTATGAATATGTCAAAAAATATTACAAATAGGAGGAAAAATGAGAGTAAGAAATAATCCAAATGCAAACAATGAGTTACTTAGTTATGATAAATATATTGATACTGCTGATAAGTTACAAGAAATATTAAGTTTAAAAGAAAATAAATCAAAGAAAGTTTTTTTAGAAATAGGAATGGGTAAAGGAGATTTTATATCTAAACTTGCAAGTCTTGATAAAGATAATATATATATTGGTGTTGAAATATCAAAACCTGTTCTTGCTATAGCAACAAGAAAAATTCAAAAATTTGAAAAAGAAAATGATATATCATTAGATAATTTATATTTAATGTCTTTTGATGCGATAAAGTTAAGTGAAGTATTTAAAAAAGGTCAGGTTGAAAAGTTGTATTTAAATTTTAGTGACCCATGGCCTAAGAAAAAACACGCTAAAAGAAGACTTACTTATTCAAGCTTTTTAGAGGAATACAAGAAAGTATTAAAAAAAGATGGAATAATTGAGTTTAAGACTGATAATAGAATACTTTTTGAATTTAGTTTAGTAAGTATGCAAAACTTTGGTATGACTTTTTTAGAAGTATATTTAGATTTACACAAGACAGATGTACCAAATATAGTTACTGAATATGAAGAAAAATTTTCACCAAATGGACCTATTTACAAATTAGTTGCTAGAATGTAAAAATGAGGATGAAGTACATCCTCATTTTTTCCTATTTAATATGGAGTGGCATATGAAGCCCAAGAACCAGATGATAATAATTCTATAAGAACAGTTGGGGAGATTTTTTCTATATCTTCTTTTACCGTAAAATAGTATTCATAATTTTTATAACGACATTGCAACATTATAGGTCAATTTGAATGTAATTTATCTTCATCATAATTTGAAGAACTATTAAAAAGATAGTTGCTAGATAAAATTTGGGCTAGATATGTTATTGCAACTGAAGTCTTTATAAATGAATATCTACACCAAGAATTTTCATATTTACTTGTATTAAATACTGACCGCCTTATTATTTTATTTACATTTATACTTTTTTTCATGAGAATACCTCCATTAACAAAATTTTGTTTTTGTATAGGTTTTACTACGCATTTAGTATATCATAATATTAATATAAAGTCAAAAAAAACAGTGCTTAGCACTGTTTAATAATTTGGCTGGGATGGCTGGATTCGAACCAGCGAAATGCTAGAGTCAAAGTCTAGTGCCTTACCGCTTGGCGACATCCCAATATATAATTCTTAAAAAGTGATGGGGTGGATAATGGGATTCGAACCCATGACATCCAGTGCCACAAACTGACGCTCTAACCAGCTGAACTATATCCACCATCAGTCACTTATATATTTTATTATAATTTCGTCCATTTGTCAATATCTTGTGCATATTTTATCAAAAAATTCCATTTTTTTGTATTTTTATTGAAATATTAAAAAAAATATATATAATGATGTATATGAAAGTACATATACACTTTTCTAAATTTTTGTTGATTTTTAAATAAAAAAAGTATATAATATATCTATTATATAATAAAAAAACAAAAAAGGAAATATGAGTTATCATAAAATATTCTACTTAAAAAATGTTAAATGTAGGAGAAATAAATGAAAAAATTTGATTTAAAAAAGATTTTACTTATTGTAATACCAATTATTCTTTTTGCTTTTTTAGCATTGTATATACAAGCTGGATATAGTATTAGATTTGAAAATTGGGTATATGCTGAAGCAGTTGAACATATGAATGCATTTCTTACTAATATTATACGTATAATAACTCATTTAGGAGATCCAATTATAGTTACATCAATTACAATATTATTAGTTATTATACCTAAGACAAGAAAAAAAGTAGGATATCCTATGGCTGCAGCTGTTATTGTATCTGAAGCTTTAAACCTTATATTAAAAGAAATATTTGCAAGAGAAAGACCAAATATTTTACAACTAGTTAATGAAACAACATATAGTTTTCCAAGTGGTCATGCAATGATAAATACTACAGTTTATACAATGCTTGGTATATTTGCTATAAAATATATAAGAAGTAAAAAAATAAAAATATCTGTAATAATAATGTGTATCATAATGCCATTAATAATTTCTTTTTCAAGAGTATATTTAGGTGTACATTATGCTGGAGATGTATTGGGAGGAATGTTACTTGGATTTGCAGTTACAGTATTTATATATGCACTTTTAAAGAAAGAAGAAAAGTTATTACAAGCTAAGAATATATCTTAGATATATTCTTTAACATATTGGGGTATAGCCAAGTGGTAAGGCATCGGACTCTGAATCCGACATTTCGCTGGTTCGAATCCAGCTACCCCAGCCAAGAAAAGTAGGTATTGCATAATTTTGTACAGTACCTACATTGTTTTATATAATAGGAAAAATCGATTTTTGCAAAAATAGATGTAATTTCAAATTTTGTCGAAATTTGCGATGAAAAGTAGAATAAAAAGTATTTACAAACATTTGTTTGTAATGTATAATATTCTTACAGAAGGATGTGAAAATATGAAATTATAAAAATATTGAACCTGATTGGCTATATAATGTATTAAATTTTATAAAAATAGCATCATATATGGAAATATACAAATTTTGCGGTGTAAAAATTGATTGGAAAAATTTAGTATATAATATATGATAATATAGAAAGTAGGTAAATATGAGTTTAGAAAAAATAAACAATAATTCAATGATTATTAAATATCAAAATACAGATAATGTATTAGAAGATATATGTTCTATTATTGAATCAGCAAGAGATTATGCTTATAAGTCTGTAAATATTGCTCTAGTAGAAAGAAATTGGCTAATTGGATATAGAATTGCCGAAGAAGAACTAAAAGGAAATGATAGAGCAGATTATGGATTAGAAATAATAAAAAAACT
>CALXJG010000026.1 GCA_944388565.1 uncultured Clostridia bacterium | reverse complement strand
AATATGCTTCAAACTCAAGGCTTTCATTCCTATGTGTGCCTTTAGAGCGAAGCGAGAAAGGAATGGAATATTTTATGGATAAAACAGACTTTTCAAATAAATCTATATATGATGTATTAAAAGAAAGAGATTTAATAAAACAAATAACTTACGAAAATGAATTCAAGGAATTAATGAGTAAAGAAAAAACACATGTATATCTTGGAATAGATCCTACTGCTGATAGTATACATATAGGACATTTCATTCCTTTAATGATGATGTCATACTTCCAAAAATGTGGACATACCCCAATAATACTAATAGGTGGAGGTACTGCATTTATTGGTGATCCTAGTGGTAAAACAGACATGAGAAAAATGCTAACTAATGAAGAAATATCTCATAATGTAGATAATATAATAAAACAAGTTAGTAAATTCATATCTTTTGAAGGAGAAAATGCAGCTATCATTGTAAATAATGGTGACTGGATTTTAGATTTAAATTATATGAATTTTATTAGAACTTATGGAATATACTTTAATGTTAATAGAATGCTAGATGCAGAATGTTTTAAACAACGTATGGAAAAAGGTCTTACTTTTTTTGAATTAAATTATATGTTAATGCAAAGTTACGACTTTTTACGCTTATTTGAGACTTTTGGATGCAAAGTTGAAATAGGTGGAGATGATCAATGGTCTAATATGTTAGCAGGAGTTGATCTTATACGTAAAATTCATAAAAATGGTAGCTTTTGTGTTACATGTCCTTTATTATTAAATGCAGAAGGTAAAAAATGGGAAAGACTGTAAGTGGGGCTCTTTGGCTAGACGCTAAAAAAACTTCACCTTATGAATTTTATCAATATTGGAGAAATATACAAGATAGTGAAGTTTATGATGTTTTAAGAATGCTTACTTTCTTACCTATGGATGAAGTAAAAAGATTATCTTCACTTGAAGGAGAGGCTATAAATAATGCCAAAAAAATTGCTGCATATGAAATAACAAAGTTAATACATGGTAAAGAAGCTGCTGATGAAGCTAAAAAAACTTCTGAAGAACTTTTTGAAAATTCAAATTCTGCTGAAAATATGCCAAATGCAAATATACAAAAATCTGATTTTAATGATAACTCTATAAATATTATTGATTTATTAGTAAAAATAAATTTACTACCTTCTAAAAGTCAAGCAAGAACATTAGTAGAACAAGGTGGAATTTCTATTAATGACATTAAAATTACAGATACAAAACATAATTTAACTATAGATGATTTTACAAACAACGGAATAATAATAAAAAAAGGTAAAAAAGTATTTATAAAAGTAAATTTAATTTAGGAGGTTTTTTACAATTGTTATATTCAGTTGGAGAAGAAATTTTTAATTCTATAACACACGGAATAGGTGCTGCTCTTTCAATAGCGGCACTTGTTATTCTTTTAGTATTTACTGTTATAAATGGAGGAACAGCACTTGATATAGTTGGAATAGCAATATATGGTGCAACTTTAATAATACTATATACTATGTCTACTCTTTATCATGCTATTACAAATAAAAAAGCAAAAAGTGTTTTAAGAATTATTGATCATTCATCAGTATATATATTAATTATAGGTTCTTTTGTGCCATACATTTTTACTGTATTAAAAAATCACGGAATTAAGCCATGGATTGTACTCTTTTCAATTGTATTTATTGCCATATTAGGTACAGTATTATATAGTATTTTTAGGCAGAAAATTAAAATATTTAATATAGCATCATACGTGGCAATGGGATGGGCTGTTTCATTTCTAATTCCAGATCTAATTGAAATATTTAAAGCTAATAATATAATGTATTGCTTTTATTTTCTTCTAGCAGGAGGAATATCTTATACCGCGGGAATAATATTTTATGCAATAAAGAAGATAAAATACTTTCATTCTATATGGCATTTATTTGTTCTTGCTGGCTCTATATTACAATTCTTCGCAATATTATTATATATCCTTAAAATGTAAAAAACATTTTTGATACTGAAAATTTTCTAAAAAAGTAGGTATAAGAATGGAAGTTAGTACACCTATTCAAAAATTAGGTTCAAGAATTTGGATAATTATAAGATAGAAAGAAAAGATGTGTAATATCATAGTTACACATCTTTTTTTATTTATTTGCAATTTAACCTTTAAATTTCTCTTTACTTATTAAACATTGTATGATATAATGTTAATATTAATGGCCCATTGGTCAAGCGGTTAAGACGCCACCCTCTCAAGGTGGAATCATGGGTTCGATTCCCGTATGGGTCACCACTTTTTAGGTTTCATAGATTTCATGAGACCTATTTTTTTATAAAAAAATGGTAAAGCAAAAGTAAAACTTTTAACTTTACCATTTAATTCTCATAGCACTACCTTCTCACATTCAGCTTCAATAAATCTTATTGGAATTTCCTCCCAAATTTGCAAATTTTCTTTGATATTTTTTATTATGCTAATACAGGATTCCTTCCACTCTTCAATAGAACACTTTGCCGCACCGTCATATACACTAGTAATCTTGTATGCATCACCAACGTACTTAAATTCTATTTGAGTAACACTAAAACAAAGAACATCTACTCTTACCTTACTCTTGCGATATTCATCTGACATGGCCTCTCTGATAAGTGTAGGAAGACCATATAACAATCTTGACCGCAAATTTTCTGCCGTTTTTAACTTAATGTAAGTCTCCATGTAAATCTGTTTCATTGATACTGCCCCCCAAGTTATAATTTTATATTTGGTAAAATATAAGAATTTACAGTATTATATCACCTGACATTACATATGTCAATGTTAACTTTTCCTATTTCTTTTTCTCATTTTTTGTACATCTTCAGTAAATTCATTAAGCAAATCCATAACGTTTATATCATTATCCAAAATAAAAACAAAATCATTCTTAGTAAACACATAAGTATAATCATAAATAACTTGATTACATAGATTAAGTACTAAGTTATACAATCTAGATATGAATATTTCGTCTTCATTTTTATACTTTTTCTTTGCAATTACACGTACTTTGTCTTCTATTATTTTGTAATAATCATATTGACCTGAAAGCATTTTGTTTCTTTTCTTACTAAACATACTCACTCCTTAATGACACAGTAAAATATTATACATTACAACTAATAAAACATCAAGCATTTCTACAAAAATAGACATTTTTTTATCAACCGACATTTGTACTCTCAAAACTTCCAAGCCATGTAATAAATTTACAAAAATTAACTGGCAATGTGTATATAAATATAATGCTAAATATTATATATATTCCAATAAGACCTGCTAAACATTTTTTATACATTTTAATAACATCCCCTTATCTATATATATTTTATATATTATATACATAGAATATATTTTACAAAACAAGACAATATACATGTTTTTTTGTAATTTTAATTGACATATTCCACTTACTATTGTATAATCAAGAAAAATAAATTAAAGGAGGCATTACTATGTCAACTGGTAAACGTGAAGTATATATAAGTTGGGATGAATATTTTATGGGAATTGCAATCCTAAGCTCCAAACGCTCAAAAGATCCATCAACTCAAGTTGGTTGTTGTATTGTGTCCCAAGATAATAAAATTTTATCAATGGGATATAATGGCTTTCCAAAAGGCTGCTCTGATGATGAATTTCCTTGGGGAAAGAATAGCGATAAGTATGATGAAACAAAATATGCATATGTAGCTCATGCTGAACTAAATGCAATTTTGAACAATCCGGGTGCCTCGCTTATTGGTGCAAAACTATATGTTACTCTTTTCCCCTGCAATGAATGTGCAAAAGCAATAATCCAAAGTGGAATAAAAGAAGTTATCTATGGCAGCGACAAATATTCAGACCAACCATCTACCATTGCTTCTAAGTGGATGTTTGACGCTGCACAGGTAAAATGCAGACAATATATTCCGACTGGCAATAAAATTACTATTGAACTTTAAAAAAGTAAAGGTTTACAAATTAATTTTGTAAGCCTTTATTTTGTATATATTTCCATATTTTGGGGAAATATACAATTAGGTGATAATATGGAAATAATACAAAAAAATATAATAATTGATGGAAAAGAAAGGTTAGTTATATATATAAATTATCCATCAAATTATGAGTTTGGACTAGATTTTAATACATTTAAAGAAAAAACAAAAGAAATATCTACAAAAGTAAAAGAATACATAAAAACAAATTTAAAAAACTTTTCTGACGACTCAGCTTTATTAGTACTAAATGGAATTGTAATTGGAACATTGATATTTTCACAATTAAAATTTGAACCATATCAAAATATTAATCAAGAAAACAAAACTGAAATTGTAGCCACTTTAAAAAATAATGATAATGAGAATAAAACAAATAAAAATAATATAATTGCAAAAGCAGAAGTTGATATTGAACCTTTAGTCACATCTGAAGAGTCTGCCACACTTGAATCAAGTGCTGCAGCAAAAGTTACGGAGCCTATAGAACAAACAACTGAAATTACAAACTCAAATTCAAACTCAAATTCAAATAAAACTAATAATACAAATTCTAATCAAAATAATAATAGACCTAGTTCAAATAATTCTTCAAATAATAACTCTGGATCTAATAATGTAGTTAATAATACTAATTCTTCAAAAACAATATCAGTAAAACTAGCATCTGGTACTGTGATAACTATTGGTTTAGAAGACTATGTTATTGGTGTAGTTGGTGGAGAAATGCCAGCATCTTTTAATTCAGAAGCCTTAAAATCTCAAGCTGTTGCTGCTAGAACTTATGCGTTAAAGAAAACTGCAAATGGAGCGACAATATCCGCTACAACAGCTGATCAAGTATATAAAACCGATGCTGAACTAAAAAAATTATGGGGAAATTCTTTTAATACTTACTATACTAAAGTAAAAAATGCTGTTCTTGCAACTTCTGGAGAAGTAATGACTTATGGTGGACAGTATATTGATGCAGTATATTTTTCTACAAGTAACGGAATGACAGAAGATGCAGCCAATGTTTGGGGAAATTCAGTTCCTTACTTAAAACCTGTATCTAGTAGTTGGGATGTCGGTGTTAGTGGATTTTCTCAAACTAAAACTATACCAATGAGTGTAATATCTGAAAAACTTGGAGTGAATTTAACTTCAGTATCACAAATAACAATTAACAGTAGAACTTCAGGAGATAGAGTTAATAGTGTAACAATTGCTGGGAAAAATTTTACTGGCGTAAAAGTAAGAAGTTTACTTGGTTTGCGTTCTGCAGATTTCTCAGTATCACAAAGTGGAAGTAGTATAGTATTTACAACTAAAGGGTATGGACATGGAGTTGGAATGAGTCAATATGGTGCAAATGGAATGGCAAATGCAGGCTACAACTACAAACAGATATTAAAACATTATTATACTGGAATTTCTATAGTAAAAAAATAATAATATATACCGATATAATATATATCGGTATTTTTTCTTAGTTTAACATGGATTTACATGAATTATAACATCTTCAATATATTCATTTTCTTTTATAAGTCTTCTTTTTATAACTGATTCTATATCATGTGAATTAGAGACATTTAAGTTTTTATTCATAGATATTTTTAATATAATAACATATTTTTCACCTACCGGTTTTCCAATAATCATATTTACTTTTTTTACTTCATCATATTCATTTACTTTACTTGTAATATCTTCTATTTTTTCATCAGACAAGTTTGTATCTATAAGAACCATATATGAAATTTTAAATATCTTAATACCAACAAAAGCAATAAATAGAGATATTATTATACTAAATATATAATCTACATAATATATGCCAAATATACTTGCTATTGTACTTATTAAAACGGATGTAGTTACAAATATATCATTTCTATGATCATCTCTTGCAGCTCTAATTAATATATTTTTTGTAAGCTTATATTTTCTATTAGAATAAATATACAATCCAACCTTAATTAATATTGTTACTACACATACAAAAACCATCCATATATTAAATGTTATCTTTACTCCTAATATAATATTAGAAATAGTACTTTTTATCATAGTAATTGAAACTATAATCATTATTATACTAATTAGAAATGAAAAAGTATATTCAACCTTCCCATGCCCATATGGATGTTCCTTATCACTTGGTTTTGACGATATTTTTATAGCTATATATGAGACGACTGAAGACATCATATCTTCTATACTATGTAATGCATCTGCAAGCATAGACTGAGAATTTGAAATTATACCTACAATTAATTTAATTACAACCAAAAATAGATTTCCTAATACTCCTAAAAGTGTAGTCTTTTTAATCATATTCTGCTTTTTTGAAATATTTTGCATAATAATTACCTCATAAAAAAATAAAGTAGATAAGTGTAATCTTACCTACTTTATTATATTAATCTTAACTTTATTTTGTTTATATTAATGTGGATTAATATGAGTAATAATATCATAAATATATTCAAACTTATTCATTAAATCTTCTTTTAACATACCTGCTATCCTATGAGCTTCATTTAATGATACATCTCCATTCATAGATATTTTTAATATTATAATATATCTATCACCTACAGGCTTAGAATTTAAACTATCTACATGTAATATTTCTTCATATTTTAATATTTCATTACATATTTCTTCCTTTTTAGTTTCATCTATATCAGTATCCATTAGTACATCATATGATGATTTAAATAGTTTAACTCCTACATAACCAATCCATAATGATATAATACAACCTACTATTCCATCTACATAATAGGCTCCTAAGAAACTAGAAACAATACCTATTAATGTTCCAGCAGTAACAAACATATCATTTCTATGATCTTCCATGCTTGCTTTGATTAATATACTTTTACTAGAGTTATACTTATACTTAGCATAAATGAATAAAAATAATTTTATGATTATAGTTACTATGCAGACAATTATTAAATAGTACGAAAAATTTATTTCATTTTTATTAATTATACTTTCAATAGAACTATTTATCATAGCAAGTGCAGCAATAATCATAGAAATACTTATAATCCACGAAAATACATATTCAGCTTTACCATGACCATATGGGTGTTCTTTATCTATAGGCTTTGATGATATTACATTTCCAACATATGACATTAGAGAGGCAAAAATATCACCAGCACTATTTAATCCATCGGCAATCATTGCTTGGGATTTAGATACAAAGCCTACTAGCAACTTTATTATTAACAATATAAAATTAAATAATATTCCTAGTAAACTAACTCTTTTTATATCTTTACTTTTATTTTGCATAATCATTCACCTACAGGTTTTAAGGATTATTTAAAAAATCTTTTAATCTTTCTTCTACTTTTTGTAATAGATTAGTATATTTTTCTAATTTTTCTTTCTCGCTATTTACAAGTGATTCCGGAGCTTTTGCCACAAAAGATTCATTTGATAACATTTTCTTTGCTCTATTTAATTCATTTAATATTTTTTGTTTTTCTGTTTCAAGCTTTTTAATCTCATCTTCAATATTAACTGCACTTTTTAAATCAAGATAAATATTTATATCTTTTAAATGCAATGTACTATATGCTTTATCAGCTTCTTCAGTATTAGATAAGTATTTAATATTATCTATATATCCTAGTTTCTTTATAAATTCTTCACAGTTTTTAAATACTTCTTCAACTTTAGAATTTTCAATTACAACTTGTGCCCCTACTTTTTTATTGCCTTCTATATTAGTATTAGCTCTTAGATTCCTTATTTGTTTTAACATTAAATTTATATTTTCAACAATGTCTTTTTCTGTATCAAAATTATAGTTTACTGATGGCCAATTTTCTAACATTATAGAATCTTTATTGGTTTTTAAATTTTGGTATATTTCTTCTGTTACAAAAGGCATATATGGATGTAATAAATTAATGCTATTTAATAGTACATAATTTAATGTCCAGATTGCAGAATTATAACTACTTGATTCTTTATTATATAATCTAGGTTTTACCATTTCAATATATAAATCGCAAAAATCAGACCAGATAAAATCATATATTTTTTGTAAAGCTATTCCTATTTCAAAAGAATCCATGTCTTTTTCAACTTCGCTTACTATATTAGAAAGTTTTGTTAAAATCCATTTATCTTCTGGCATCAATTTAGTATTAGTTTCATTAGATAAATCTTCAAGATACATATTAACAAATCTAGCAGCATTCCATAACTTATTTACAAAGTTTCTACTTGCTTCTAATTTCTCAGGGATGTACCTTACATCATTTCCAGGAGATATATTTTGTATTAGAGAAAATCTTAAAGCATCTGTTCCATATTTATTTATTATATCTATTGGGTCAACACCATTTCCTAATGACTTTGACATTTTCCTTCCTTGTGAATCTCTAACAAGTCCATGTATAAATACATGTTTAAATGGTACTTTTCCTGTATATTCTATACCTGAAAAAATCATTTTACTTACCCAGAAAGTGATTATATCATATCCAGTAACTAACATTGAGTTTGGATAAAAATATTTAAAATCTTCTGTTTCTTCAGGCCATCCTAATATTGAAAAAGGCCATAATGCTGAACTAAACCATGTATCAAGAGTATCTTCGTCTTGTGTTAAATGACCACCACATTTACATGTGTCAATTTTTTCCTTAGATACTGTAATTTCTCCACATTTATCACAATAATATGCTGGTATTCTATGCCCCCACCATAATTGTCTTGAAATACACCAATCTTGTATATTTTCCATCCAATTAAAATATGTTTTTTCAAATCTTTTTGGAACAAATTCAACTTCACCTGTTTTAACAGCTTCAATTGCTGGTTTTACCAGTTCTTTCATCTTAACAAACCATTGATTAGATATGTATGGCTCTATAGTATGGTGACATCTATAGCAAGAACCTACATTATGAGTATATTCTTCTTTCTTTAATAAATAACCTTCCTTTTGTAATCTTTCTTCAATTTGTTTTCTTGCTTCTAATGTAGTTAATCCTTCATATATACCCGCATTTTCATTAAGTGTACCATCATCATTTAATATATTTATAAATTCTAAATTATGCCTCTTTCCAACTTCAAAATCATTTGGATCATGAGCTGGTGTCATCTTAACAACCCCAGTACCAAATTCTAAATCTACATATCTATCTTCAATAATAGGTATATATTTTTCAACTATAGGAAGGAAAACTCTCTTTCCTACTAAATGTTTATATCTTTCATCATTTGGATTAACAGCAACAGCAGTATCACCAAGCATAGTCTCTGGTCTTGTTGTTGCAACTACTAGATACTCATCTGAATCCTCCAATTTATACTTTATGTGCCACAAATATGAGTTCTGTTCCTCATACTCAACTTCTGTTTCTGATATAGGAGTTTTACAATCAGGACACCAGTTAACAATTCTTTCACCTTTATATATTAATCCTTTATTATATAACCTTTCAAATGTTTCTAGTACTGCTTTTGAACATCCTTCATCCATAGTAAATCTTTCTCTTGACCAATCACAAGATGCACCTATTTTTCTAAGTTGACTTGTTATTTCACCACCATATTTTTCTTTCCATTCCCAAGCCTCTTTTAAAAACGCATCTCTTCCTATGCTATCTTTTGTCTTACCCTCTTCCTTTAATTTAGCAACTACTTTAACCTCAGTTGCAATACTTGCATGATCAGTGCCAGGAATCCATAAAGTAGGTTCACCTTTTAACCTATGATAACGAACAAATACATCTTGAAGTGTATTATCAAGAGCGTGACCTATATGTAACTTTGCAGTTACGTTTGGTGGTGGCATTGATATAACAAAAGGCTTTTTACTTTTATCTATTTGTGGTTTAAAATATCCATTTTTTTCCCAATTTTTATATATCTTTTCTTCTTTATCTAAAAAATCAAATCTATTTTCCATAAAACTTCTCTCCTAACGTATATAATATATTATTACAAGTGAAATAACTGCGACGAGAAAGGCCCCTATTTTTACGCCTAAAACTACTTTGTTTTCCACTTCTTTTTTCACTTTATTTTTCATTATCCATCTAGCATTAAATAATACTAACACTGCTATAAATAACAAAAATAAAGGTATAAATAATTCTGCATCTTTTAACATAACAATCACCACTTCTATTTCTACATCTAAAAAACAGCCAAACGTCCTAAAACACATAAGGACGAATGACTGTTATTCGCGGTACCACCTTAATTCATATGTAAATTACATATGCACTTATTTATATACAAAATAACCGATTGTAAACGGAATATAACTACACACTTTCGCTTCATCATATCAGCTCAGAAGCTACCTTCAAATACGTTTTTCTTAAGAAACCTTTCAGCCTATGAGTTTCTCTCTCTAAAAGCAACCATATTCTACTCCTCTTCTTCATAGCTTTTATATATTAAATTTGCTAATAGTATAACATAATTTTTTTTAAAATGCAATATCTTTTAAAAAAGAAAACTTAAGGTATACATCTTACAATATACATTTTGGCAAAAAAAGAAAAGCTACAATATATAGCTTTTCTTTCAATTATTCAGCTTCTGGTGCTCCTACTGGACATACTGCTTGACAAGCTCCACATTCAATACATTTTTCTTTGTCTATAACATATCTTTCATCACCTTGCGAAATTGCACCTACTGGACATTCTTGTTCACAAGCACCACAAGAAATACATTTATCAGTTATTCTATATGCCATAAATTTCACCCCCTAAATTAATACTAATTATATTCAAAATAATAAATTTTATCATTTATTATTCCATTTTAACATATCAACTGGATATGTTTCATATCTTTCATCATCACGTGAAGTACCAAATTTCACTTTAACTTTTAATCTTAATATATCTAAGCCAATAACTTTACCTTTTTCTTCTTCACCTTCTACTTCAACAATATCTCCTACTTTAGGCAATTTTTCCAAATTTTCCTTATATGCTTCTTCCTCATATTTTAGGCAACACATAAGCTTTCCACAAGCACCAGATAATTTAGCCATATTAATTTGTAATCCTTGTTCTTTTGCCATCTTAATTGTAACAGATTCAAAATCTTGTAAATATGTTCTACAGCATACTTCTTTACCACACATACCTAAATTAGGATAACTTTTAATCTCATCTCTAGGTCCTATTTGTCTTAACTCTATTCTTGCTTTATATTTTGAGGCTAAAGATTTAACCAATTCTCTAAAGTCTACTCTTTCCTCAGCAACAAAATAAAAAGTTAATTTTGAAGCATCAAATGTATATTCAGCTGCTAGTAATTTCATATTTAAATTTAATTTCTTTGCTTCTTCTTTACAATATTTTAAAGCTTCTGCAGCCTTTTCTTCATTTTCTCTTTGAATTTCTAAGTCTTTTTTAGTAGCAGGTTTAATAATGTTATTAACTTCTATATCTTTTGGCATATCTTTTTTATCTATTATTTTAACTACTCTTCCTATCTCCTCTCCTCTTTCAGTGTTAGCAATAATACAATCACCTAATCTAAATCCAAAAGTTAATGGGTCAAAATAATAGAGTTTACCAGTTTTTTTAAATCTAACTCCTATTATATATTCCATAATTATACTCCTTACATGATATTATCTAAAATTTTTAATATCATGCTATCTATAACTATATCATAATTTCCGTTATTTTTCAATCTAATTTTAGCTTTTTCAACAAATTTTGTACATAAAAAATTTGAATTATCAAATAATATGAACTCTAAATAATCTAATAATCCATCTACTAAAAAATCAATATCTTTATATATTAATGCAGAATTTACAAAGTTTTTTGAAGATAAACTTAAATAAAGTTTATCAATTTTATCAAAGTAATCTATTTTATTAGAGTTAATAATATCTACAGCAAGACCTATAGAACCATCTATATATTTTAACATTCTTTCATTAAAATCAACATCATAATTATTTTTAATATATATTTTAAGTAATTGTTCTTCAACTTTATTAAAAGAAATTTTATTTACCCTTGAAATTATTGTAGGTAAAAATGAGCTTAAATTATGAGATATCAATATAATTACAACATATTTAGGCGGTTCTTCTAAAGTTTTTAATAATGCATTTTGTGCAGATATATTAAGTAGTTCAGCATCGTCAATAATATATACTTTTCTATCACTAGAAATTGGAGCTTCATATATATCATCTATAAGGTCTTTTCTTACTTGATCAATTATTATATCTTTTTTATCTTCTTTTTTAGATATGTATCTATAATCCGGAGAACTTTCTAGATTATTTACACTTAAAATATTTTTAGCGAATTCTTTTGCAAGTGTACATTTACCTATTCCTTTTGGGCCAAAAAATAAGTATGAATGAGATATATTTCCATTCTTAAGACTTTCTAGTAAAATTTTCTTTTGTTCTTCATGTCCTAAAATATTCTCAAACATACTTATTCCCCCTTATTGTAACTTTCCTATTCTATTTAATGGCCATAGTCTACAAATTACATATCCGTCTATATGTTCTGTAGGAATGCATCCAAAATATCTTGAATCCTTACTTTCTTGTCTATTATCTCCCATTACAAATACGCAATTTTTTGGTACAATTAAATCTGTGAATTGACCAGACTTAGAAGTAAATTGTTCATGCAAGTATGGTTCATCAAGCTTTTGATCATTAACATATACCTCACCGGCATCATTTATTAATATATGGTCACCTTCTATTCCAATTACTCTTTTTATATAACTAACTTTACCTATTCCAACAAAATCATGTAGAAAACTTTCGAAGAAATTACGCTCTTTATATTGAGCCATTGTAGTTTCTATATTACTTTCTTCTATATACCCTAAATCAAGTGGAGCCTCAAAAGTAATTATATCTCCTCTTTTTACATCCTTTTTAAATATAGTTGGTCTTTGAATTAAAAGTCTTTCATTTTCTTTTGCAGTTGGAAACATAGATATTTGTTTAACGCCTGATACAGTACCAAAGAAATAATTAATACATAAATAAAGTATATATGCTATAACAAAACATAACACCCATTCTAATATTTCTCTTGATAATTTTCTCCAATCAATATTAATTTTTTTTCTATTAGGATCAAATTCATCCATTCTCATTTATCTTCCCCCTATATTAATTAATATACTTATCATACACTAATGTATGCTAGTACCATTTTCTAGTGAACCTTCGTTACTATCTAAAGTTAATAATTTAACAACATCATCACCGGCAGCAAGAAGCATTCCTTGTGACTCAACACCTCTTAATTTAACAGGTTTTAAATTTGCTACAACCACAACTTGTTTATTTAATAATTGCTCTGGTGTATAGTATTTTACAAGCCCAGATACTATTGTTCTTTTTTCAGTGCCTAAATCTACTGTTAATTTATATAATTTATCAGCCTTTTCAATTCTTTCAACTTCTAGTATTTGTCCAACTTTTAATTCAACCTTTTCAAGTTCATTTATTGTAATGTAATTTTCTTCTTTGTTTTTAACAATATCATTATTAGTTACATTGTTGTTTTCAACACTTTCCACTTTTTCTTTCTCCTTTTTTATTTCAATTCTTGGAAATAGATTATCTTTTTTAAATATTTTAGTTCCATTTTCTAATAAACCAAATTTTTTTGCACTATCCCAAGTTTGAATCTCTTTACTTACACATATTTGACTAAATATTTTATCTGGAGTCTCTATCATATATGGTTTTAAAGCTATAGCAATTATTCTTATAGTCTCAACTAAATTATATAATACTTGATTTAATCTTTGTGGCTTTCCTTCTTTTATTAATAACCAAGGTGTACTTAAATCAATATATTTATTTGCTTTTGATATAACTTCTAAGATTTGTGTTATTGCATCACTTATCTTTAGTAAATCCATATTTTTTTCAACATTAATTATTAAAGATGATGCCATATTGATAAGTTCATTATCGATATCTTCATTTTCAATGTTTTCTTTTATAATTAAGCCATTATTATATTTTTCTACCATTGCTGTAACTCTACTTACAAGATTACCCAAATCATTTGATAAATCAGAATTAGATTTTTCTAAAAATTTTTCTTCATCAAAATTACCATCTTGACCTAATGTTACTTCTTTAAGTAAAAAATATCTTAAAGCATCTACTGATGTTTCATTAATATATACTCTAGGATCTTTATAATTTCCAAGAGATTTTGAAATTTTAGCACCATCAACAACTAACCAACCATGTCCAAAAATTTTTTTAGGTAATGGTAAATCAAGTGCCATTAATATTGCAGGCCAAATAATAGCATGAAATCTAAATATTTCCTTACCAACAAGATGCAAATCTGCTGGCCAAAATTCTTTTAATTTACTATCATCATCAGATAAATAACCTAAAGCAGATATATAATTTGTCAAAGCATCAATCCAAACATAAACAGTATGTTTTGGATCAAAAGGTACAGGTATTCCCCAATCAATTGTAGTTCTAGATACACATAAATCCTCTAGCCCTTTGTTAAAGAAGTTATTTATCATTTCATTTTTTCTAGAAATTGGCTCTAAAAAATCAGGATGTTCTTTGTAATAATCTAATAATTTATCTTGGTACTTAGACAATCTAAAAAAGTAACTCTCTTCTCTTACAAGCTCTACATCTCTTCCGCAGTCAGGACATTTGCCATCTACTAACTGAGTTTCAGTCCAAAAAGCTTCACAAGGTGTACAATATAACCCTTCATATTCATCTAAGTATATATCTCCTTTTTCATACAATTTCAGAAAAATCTTTTTTACACATTCAACATGTTCCTTATCTGTAGTTCTTATATACTTATCATATGTTATCCCTAAAGATTTCCATAATTCTTTAGTATCAGATACGATTTCATCAACATATTCCTTTGGAGTTTTACCAGCTTCTTTTGCCTTTCTTTCAATTTTTTGACCATGTTCATCCGTTCCAGTCATAAAAAAAACGTTATATCCTTGTAATCTTTTATATCTAGCAATTGCATCAGCTATAATAGTGCAATAACAATGCCCAACGTGAAACTTACTACTTGGATAATATATTGGGGTTGTTATATAGTATTTTTTATTTTCCACTTTTTACTCCTTTCCGACTTTTACTATTGCATTTGCAATAGCATTATCACTAATATGAGATATGCTTATATCAATTGATATTTCAAGTTCCTTACATAATTTATCAATATTTTCATTTAAAATATACACTACAGGTCTTCTATTTAATTCCTCACTATTTAAAATCTCAACATCTAAAAAACTCATAGATAATTTATTTTCAATTAACACCTTAGACATGGCTTTATACAGAGCCTCTTTAGCAGCAAATCTACCGGCATACCTCTGATATTTCATATCACTTCTTATTGCATCTATATTTTTAATTTCATTTTGAGTATAAATATTTTCTTTAAAACCTATTGTATTATTTATAGCATCTTTAATTCTTGCTACTTCTATTATATCTGTACCACAATATATTTGCATCTAATTTCTCCTATCTATAATATTAAATAATTATCTTAAATTAATTCTAAACAGATTAAAATATTAACACTCTGTTTGATATATATTTTATTCTAATTTTTAGTAAACATATACATATATAATATACTTTTTTTGCGATAAAGTCAATATTTTTATTGAAATTGTAAATAATGCATGTAACAAAAATAATAAAATAAATTTTATTACTATTAAAATTGTTTAAAAACCTAGAAAAAATATTCTTGTTTTCAATAAGCTAAAAAATACACATCATTTACCGATGTGTATTTCTTTCTTACATTATTACATTGCTTGTTTATATAATTCTATGAAATCTTCTATAGATACATCTCTAGGATTTCCTGGTTTACAAGGATCTTCCATAGCCTTTTTAGCTAACATTTCTAAATCCTCTTCTTTTCCACCAACTTCTGAAACTGTTTGTGTTACTCCAACTGCAGCAGATAATTCTTTAATTTTGTTTACAAAAGTATCTATAACCTCTTTTTTTGAACTATTTGCAACATCATAACCTAGTTTAATTAATATATCTCTAAATCTTTCATAGCAAACTTCACCATTAAATCTCATAACAGTTGGAAGTAATATTGCGTTTGCAATACCATGAGGTGTATCATAAACTGCACCTAATTGATGAGCCATTGAGTGAACTATACCAAGTCCAACATTTGAAAATCCCATTCCAGCTATATATTGTGCCATTCCCATCATTTCTATTGCTTCTTCATCTTTATCGTTTACAGCTGCTGGTAAATATTTAAATATCATCTCTATAGCTTTCATATGGAACATATCTGACATTTCATTATGTGCCTTTGTTATATACCCTTCTACAGCATGTGTCAAAGCATCTAACCCTGTAGCTGCAGCAAGTGATTTTGGCATTGATGCCATAAGTTCAGAATCAATAATTGATAAAATTGGTATATCGTTTGGATCAACACAAACCATTTTAACTTTGTTTTCTTCATCTGTTATAACATAATTTATTGTTACTTCAGCTGCTGTACCAGCAGTTGTAGGTAATGCTATAATAGGCATACCTCTATTTACAGTATTTGATGCCCCATTTAAAGATCTTATATCTGCTCTATCTGGGTTTGTCATAACTATAGATATTCCTTTTGATGTATCAATACTTGAGCCTCCTCCTACTGCTACTATAACATCTGCACCTGATTTTTTACATGCATCTACACCATCTAATACATTTTTTATAGTTGGATTAGGTTTTATATCAGAATATAAAACATAAGGTATATTTGCATTTTCTAATACCTCTTCAATTTTTTTAGTAACACCAGCTTCTACAAGAGCTTTATCACTTACTAAAAAAACTTTTTTAAAATCTCTTTTCTTTATTTCGTCAGAAAGTTCATTTCTTGAACCTTTGCCAAAATATGATGTTTCGTTTAATACAAATTTCATTGACATATATATTCCCCCTTTTAACAACTAAATTATACAATATTTATATACTTTATTCAACATTATTTTTTATATATGTTGTAGAAAATAAAAAAATGTGGTATATTAAATGTATAAAACTAATGATAGGAGGAACATATGGAAAACAACAAAATAACAGATGAATTAATATATATAGGGGTTGATGATAAAAGAACTAAGCTTTTTGAAGGTCAATATTTAATACCAAATGGAATATCATATAATTCATATTTAATTAAATCTCATAAAAATATTATTATGGATACTGTTGATAAAGTTGCTACAGATGAATGGTATAAAAATATAGAAGAAAATCTACATGGAGAAAAAGTTGACTATCTAATAGTTTCACATATGGAACCAGACCATGCTTTTAACATTGAAACACTGGCTAACAAATATCCAAACATGAAAATAATCGGAAATCAAATGACTTTTAAGTTTATGTCTCAATTTTTTAATATTGATAATTTTGACCAAAGGAAAATTATTGTAAATGAAGGCGAAACTTTAACGTTAGGTAAAAGTATTTTTAAATTTATAATGGCTCCTATGATTCACTGGCCTGAAGTTATGATGACTTACTATGAAAATGAAAAAATATTATTTACTGCGGATGCTTTTGGTAAATTCGGTGCTCTAGACCATAAAGAAGATTGGCTTTGTGAAGCAAGAAGATATTACTTTAATATAGTTGGAAAATATGGAATACAAGTTCAAAATCTTTTCAAAAAATTAAATAATATAGAAATAAAAACAATTTGTCCTTTGCACGGTCCTATATTAAAAGAAAATATAGCATATTATATTGATAAATATAACACTTGGAGTAGTTATACACCTGAAGATGAAGGTATATTAATTGCATATGCTTCAATTCACGGTAATACTGCAAATGTTGCTAAAGAACTTGCTGCTATTTTGACTAAAAAAGGTGTTAAAAATGTAGTATTAAGAGATTTAGTTAACGATGACATGTCTGAGGCTGTTGAAGATGCTTTTAGATATGATAAAATGGTACTTGCAGCATCTAGTTATAATGCTGAGGTTTTTCCTCCTATGGAACATTTTTTAAACCATCTAAAAGGAAAAAACTTCCAAAAAAGGAAAATTGGTATAATCGAAAATGGTACTTGGGCTCCCTCAGCTGCAAAGTCTATGCTTGATATAATTAATAAAATGAAAGATATAAATTTATGCAATAATATTATTACAATAAAATCTACTTTAAAAGAATCTGATTTACAATTGTTAGATAATATGGCAAATGAATTAATTAATTGTTAGGGGGGTGTTTTTATGAAATTTGAATGTACTGTTTGTGGTTATATTTATGATGAAGCTGTAGAAGGTACAAAATTTGAAGATTTACCAGAAGATTGGGTTTGCCCTTTATGTGGCGTTGGTAAAGATATGTTTGTTAGAGTTGAAGAATAATATAACTTATAAATACAAATATAAATGAATTCTGTTTCTTACGGAGTTCATTTTTTATATCTTAAAATAAACTTTTATAATGTAAATATTATAACTTTTACATCTAATATGTTAATATTATTTTTAATACCATAAATAATAGATATATAATAAAAAGCTATTATTTTGATAAAAAATAGTTGCAAAATTTTACATAATAGTATATAATATTAATATCCATAAACCAAGTATTACTAATATTACTGTAATACTCACACACTTTCTTAACTATAGGAGGTAAAAATTATGGGAATGACATGTTCTGAGTGCTCGAGCTGCTGGTACGACAAGCAAGACGAAGTTTACAGATGCTCTGACTACGGAAACAAAGTTATTTCTGGAAGCAGCGGCCCTGGAAACTGCGGCAAGCAACATTATGCCGGACGTGGTGACGCAAAAGACGACGACCAGAGAAGCTGGTAATAAAAATAAAGGAGTAGAGTTTTAAAGTGTACCCTTTGTCAAGGACATTTATAAAAAAAGTGTATACTTTATGCTAACTCTTTAAGAAGATGATTT
>CALXJG010000025.1 GCA_944388565.1 uncultured Clostridia bacterium | reverse complement strand
GAGTTTATAAAAATTGGTGCAGCTCCAACATATATATTGCAAAATGGTAAAATTACTACTATTACTAATACTAATATACCTCTTGGATTGGTTAAAAATTCTGATTATATTCCAATTGCTAAAAAACTAGAAGATGGAGCAATAATCGTACAAATCACAGATGGTGTTGTTCCTGATACTATGAATACTACAGATAACTTTTTAACTAATTATTTAAAAAACCTAGATCTAACAACTAAAAATGTAAGAACAATAGGTGATGAAATACATAAATTAGTTTTAAAGGAAAATAAGGGAATTCTTAATGATGATATAACTATAATAGTTAGTAAAATAATAAAATCTAGAAAATAATGTAATCCCATCTAATACTTGTTATTAGATGGGTTATTTAAATTTAAAATATAGGTTTAAAATAGCTTGAAAATAAAAATAATATGATATATAATATAAATGTATCAAACAAAAGAAAAGGTGAAATTATGGTAACAAAAGGACGTACAAATAGCATTGAACTACACACACACACACACACACAAGTAGTTCTTTATTAAAAAATAAAAAAATAGAAGAGGTAAAAAATCGTAGAAAAAGTAAAATAGATAAAGAAGCTAGTTTAAAATAGAAATATTTTAAGCTGGCTTTTTGTACTTAAAATAATTAATAGGTATATGGGAGGTTCTAAATGAAAAATAAAAAGAAAGGAATAAGTTTAATAACGTTAGTAATAACAATAATAGTTATAGTTGTTTTAGCAGCAGCGGTGGTATTAGCATTAAGTAGAAATAATCCGATAGAAAACGCTAAAGAAGCCACATTTAAGTCGGATGTAAAAAATTTGCAAGAACAATTAAATATGTATATTTCAAAACAAACTATAGATACGCTTGGCAAGTTTAAAGTAAGAGATTTAGATTTAAATGAAACAACTACTCCTAATATAAATGAAATTTTAACAAGTATAAAAGGAAGTAATTTAAAAGGAAAAGTGGAGGTAAAAGATGGAAATCTTGTATATATCGGAGATATTAAGCAAGAAACAACATGGTTTAAGGAAGTAATGGGGGAGGCAATACCAGGGGTAGTTGTAACGGGAGAAGCAATATATACTAGTAAAAACTCAGAAGGAAAAGTAGATATAGCTACTATTCCACAAGGCTTTAAGGTATCAGAAAAAGAAGATGAACAAACAATTGAAACAGGACTAGTAGTGATAGCACCAGATGAAAGTGAATTCGTATGGGTACCAGTACCTAAAGAGGAATTAAATTTATTTGCAGAATATGATAGGACATTTGATAGAAATGGGAACTCAAATATGAGAGGAAAGATATGGAAATTTGAAAAAGGCGGAGTAACTACTGGTAGCTTAGTAAAATATTCAGAGATTGGTAGGAGAGAGCCTGATGCAGTTTTAGAACTTGACAATGATTTGAATAATTTAAATACTATAAATGCAATACTTAATATAAATCTAGAAGATGGTAATGATTTAAAAGAATTTATGCAAGAAGAATTTAATGATATATATGGTAGTGTAGAAAAATATCATGGTTTCTATATAGGAAGATATGAAACGGGCAATTTTAGCCAAGATAAAATAGTAAGTAAAAAAGGAAATACAGACATAGCTTCTCAAACTTGGTATACAATGTATGCAAAAGAAAAGAAATATACGACTCAACTAACAGGAACATCTGTAAAATCTAATATGGTATATGAAAGTCAATGGGATGCTGTAATGAGATGGTTTTCAAAAAGTAGTAATTCTGATGTTGCAAATTATCCTGTAAATGCTCAAGATGGTGTAAATGCTAATTTTAGTGGAGCAAGTATTGCCACTGGTTCACTTAATGCAATAAATAATATATATGATATGGCAGGTAATGTTTGGGAATGGACTTCGGGTGCCGATTCTACTAGATATCGAGATCTTAGAGGATATAATCAGGCAAAATATGAGGAATATTATTTTGCGGGTTTTCATGGACGTAATACTCCAGATACAATACATTCTACTTATGGCTCACGTTTAAGTTTATATTTATAAAAATGATAATTCGGTTATTTTATAGTATAGAAAAAATCGATTTTTGTAAAAATAAAGGTGATTTCAAATTTTGCCGAAATTTGTGATAAAAAGTATAATAAAATGTATTTGTAAATATAACATTAAAATACAATATACATGTTGTTAGTATAAATGAATATTCTTAAATTTGTACCATTTTGTCGATATTGACAAAATGGTACAAACACATTAATATCACTATTTTTACAACTTTCCTTTGCTTTATTTATTACGTTTTCAAATTTTCACCATTCTTTATAATTTAAAACCATTTATAGCTCTCTTGCATACCAATATTCAACATCATCTTTATTAATAAATTTATAAGTTTATATTATCATTAAAAATATATCTTTTAGCATAAGATGTATAAATGGTGATAATATGACAAGTATAGTTGAATTTATAGAGAAAATAGTATGGAGCTTTCCACTTGTTTTTGTTTTAATTACTACACATATATTGTTTACATTTAAGTTAAAATTTCCTCAAAAATATACTTTTAAAGGTTTAAAATATATGCTAACTAGCGATAAGAAAAACACAAAGGAGGGAATAAGTTCATTTAAATCTATAATGGCGGTACTTGCAGCAACTTTAGGAACAGGAAATATAATAGGGGTTGCAACTGCTATTATGATAGGCGGAGTAGGTAGTATATTTTGGATATTTATATCAGGTGTATTTGCAATTGCTACAAAATATGCAGAGACATTTATAGTTCTAAAATATAGGAAAAAAGATAAAAATGGCTATTATGGCGGTTCAATGTATGTGCTTAAAGAAAGACTTGGTATGAAAAGATTAGCTTTCTTATTTAGTATTTTTGTTATATTTACTAGTTTAGGTATGGGAGCTATGATACAGTCAAATGCAATATCTTCGACAATATCACAAAATTTTAGTATTGCACCTCAGATGGTTGGTGTAATAGTTACATTAATTTGTGCATATGTATTATTTGGTAATGAAAAAAGAATATCAAATATTAGTAGTATTTTAATACCAATAGCAGTACTTATATACTGCATTGCATGTGTAATTTTATTAATTATATTTAGAAATAACATTATTAATTCTATAATACTTATTATTAAAGAGGCATTAGACTTTAAAGCTGTAACAGGTGGAATATTTGCATCTGTTGCAATAAAAGCTATGAGTTCAGGTCTTTCTAAAGGATTATTTACAAATGAGGCTGGTATGGGTACATCACCATTATTTGATAGTACAGTTAAAGAAAAAAATATAAAAAAACAAGCTATAATGAGTATGGCTACAGTATTTATAGACACAGTATTTTTATGCACTATAACAGGGATAATATTTGTTGCAAGTGGATTATACAAGGTTGCAATAAATCCGGTTTCATATGCTCAAAGTGTATTTGAATATTTACCATATGGTAATTATTTATTTGTTTTTGTAATTGTAATATTTGCAATATCCACAATTCCATGTGCTGGCTTTTATGGGAATTGTGCGATAAAATATATATTTAAATCAAAAACATTATATCAATTTATATTTAAATTAGTTTTTTTAACATTTGTATATTCAGGTAGTATTTTTACTATACAATTTGTATGGAGTGTATCATCTATTTCAAATGCACTTATGGTAATTCCAAATATAATCATGTTATATAAATTAGGAAATGAGATAGAATAAAAATGGTTGAAAAATTAATTTCAACCATTTTTATTGTTATTTTAAGAAGAAACTCTCTATTACAATTTTTGTCTCTTCAAGTGTCATATTATTTATATATGGAATGTACAAGATAACCTTTTTTAGCGTATCTTTATTTGAATCTGGATTTAATAATACATATTTATGCACTCCTTGTTTTAAATTAATATAAACTGAATTTTTAGAATTAAAACTGTAGAATTCTATAATAGCATTTACTGCTTCAGAAACATATGCAGTAAATACTATTTTTTCTATTTTATTTTCTGTACAGTAATCAAATAGGCATAATCCATACGCATCTTTATTACTTGCAATAAAGTTTATATAGTATGGAATTTTAAAATCGATCCGTTTACCGCTATTAAAAAAGTAGCAACCATTATTCATTAGAATATCCTCCTTTTTTCATACATTTTTATGAAGTTTACATATATACTATGTCATCATTATACACTCGTTTCATGCTTATGTCAACTTTTTTGAATGAGTATGCTAAAATTAGACAATATATGCTATTTAAATTATTTTTTTTTATTAAAACTAATAGCAAAATTGTATTTGTTTTATAGACTTTTTAGCCAAAATTTAGTATAATGTAGGCGGGTGATAAAATGAGCTTTGTACATTTACATATGCATACTGAATATAGTTTGCTTGATGGTTCAATAAGAATAAATGAGTTAGTAAAAAAAGTAAAAGATATGGGAATGAATGCGGTTGCTATAACAGATCATGGTAACATGTTTGGTGCTATTGAAATGTATAAAGCATGTAAAAAAGAGGGAATTAAAGCAATTATTGGTTGTGAAGTATACGTAGCACCACGTAGTAGATTTGAAAAACAAGGAAAAATTGATACGGAGCCAAATCATTTAATATTACTTGCAATGAATAAAACAGGGTATAAAAACTTAGTAAAACTTGTTTCAAGTGGATATACAGAAGGCTTTTATTACAAACCACGTATAGATATGGATATATTAAAGGAATGTAATGAAGGATTAATATGTTTATCTGCTTGTCTTGCTGGTAAAGTAGCAAGACAGATTGTAAACGGAAATATTAATGGAGCAAAAGAAACAATAAAAGAATTTAAAGATATTTTTGGAAAAGAAAGATATTTTTTGGAAATACAAGATAATAAATTACGTGAGCAAATATTAGTAAATCAAAACTTATTGCAACTTGCAAAAGAATGTGACTTAGAACTTGTTGCAACTAATGATTGCCATTATTTAGACGAAAATGATTATGCATCTCATGAGGTACTTCTTTGTATCCAAACAAGAAAAACAATGGAAGATGAAGATAGAATGACTTTTAAGACAAACGAATTCTATGTTAAAAGCAAGGAACAAATGGAAGAAGCTTTTTCATATATTCCACAAGCTGTTGAAAATACACAAAAAATTGCTGATATGTGTAATGTTGAATTTGAATTCGGACATACTATACTTCCAGAGTTTAAAATAGATGAAAATATATCACATTTGGAGTATTTTAAAAACAGATGTTATGAAGGAATAAAAAAGAGATATGATGTAAATGATGAAGAAAAGATTAAACAAGTAAAACAAAGATTAGAATATGAAATTGGTATAATAGACAAAATGGGATTTGTTGATTATTTCCTTATTGTTGCAGACTTTATATCTTATGCAAAGAATAATAAAATTGCAGTAGGACCTGGTCGTGGAAGTGGTGCTGGTTCTTTAGCTGCGTATCTTATGGAAATAACAGATATTGACCCATTAGAGTTTAATTTAATATTTGAGCGTTTCTTAAATCCAGAAAGAATTAGTATGCCGGATTTTGATGTAGATTTTTGCTATGAAAGAAGACAAGAAGTAATAGATTATGTTGGAAGAAAATATGGAAAAGATCATGTGGCACAGATAATTACATTTGGTACTATGGCTGCACGTGCGGTAATACGTGATGTAGCTAGAGCTATGGGATTTCCATATCAAAAAGCAGATATGGTAGCAAAACTTATACCAAGAGATTTAAAAATAACTATTGATAAAGCTTTAAATATTGAACCAGAATTAAAAACATTATATGAAACTGATGAACAAATAAAAGAAATGGTTGATATAGCAAAAAAATTAGAAGGACTTGCAAGACATGCATCAACTCATGCAGCAGGAGTAGTTATAACTAAAGAACCTGTAGTAAATTATGTTCCATTATATGAAAGTGACGGAGTAGTATCAACTGAGTATACTATGACTACATTAGAAGAATTAGGACTTTTAAAAATGGATTTTCTTGGTCTTAGAACTCTTACAGTAATATCAGATACAGAAAAATTAGTAAAGAAAATACATGGTATAGATGTATCATATGGTAAATTTGATGATGCTGAAACGTATAAGATGTTAATGGAAGGTAAAACAACAGGGGTATTTCAGATGGAAAGTTCTGGATTTAGACAAGTAATGATGAAAATGAAACCAGATAAATTAGAAGATATAATTGTTATGATATCATTATATAGACCTGGACCAATGGATCAAATACCAAGATATATAAAAAACAAAAATAATCCAGAAAATATCGTATATACACATAAAGCTTTAGAGCCTATATTAAAAGTTACTAATGGATGCATGGTTTATCAAGAGCAAGTAATGCAGATTTTTAGAGATCTTGCTGGATATAGTTTAGGAAGAGCTGATTTAGTAAGACGTGCAATGGGTAAAAAGAAATTAGATGTAATGAAAAAGGAAAGAGAAATCTTTATTAAAGGAGCACTAAAAAATGGTATAGATGAAGAAAGCTCAAATAAGATATTTGATGAAATGGAAGAATTTGCAAAATATGCATTTAATAAATCACATGCAGCAGCATATGCAGTTGTAGCATATAAAACAGCATATTTAAAAGCACATTTTAAAGCAGAATTTATGGCTGCTACTATGAATAGTTTTATTGGAAATTTAAATAAAATCCCAGAGTATATTGAAGAATGTAAAGACATGGGGATTGAAGTATTAAAACCAGATATAAATGAAAGTTATCTTAAATTTTCAGTTATAAATGGTAAGATTAGATTTGCATTAAGTTCAATAAAAAATGCTGGAGATAATGCAATTAATGAAATAATAACATCTAGAAAAAACTTTGGTAAATATACAAGTTTTATTGATTTTTGTGAACGTGTTTCTGGTGAAAGTGTTAATAAAAAATGTGTTGAAAGCTTAATAAAAGCCGGATGTTTTGATGAAATTGAACCAAATCTTACAAGGTTTGATTTACTTGATTCTTTTGAAAGCATACTAGATAATATAACTCAAACAAAGAGAAATAATTATGCAAATCAGATTAATATGTTTGATATGGGTGATATTGATAAAAATACTCCTACAGTAATAATTAATAAAAGTAATAAAAAACCAACAAAAAAAGATTTACTTGATATGGAAAAAGAAATGCTTGGATTATATGTATCTGGTCATCCATTAGATGAATATATGGACGTTATAAAAAAAGAAGCTACTGTAACAAGTAAAGATTTGGAAAATGAAGAACAAGTAGATGATATTCAAGAATTAGAAAATAAAACTGATTATGATGGTAAAGTTGTAACTGTATGTGGTATTTTATCTCATAGAAAAAACCTTATAACAAAATCTGGTAATCAGATGATGTTTGCAGAACTTGAAGATTTATATGGTAGTTTAGAATTAATTATTTTTGCTAATGTATTGCAAAATAATTCGTCATTATTACAAGATGATAATATAGTAAAAATAATTGGAAAAGTAAGTTATAAAGAAAATGAGAAAACTAAGATAATTGTTTCGCAAATACAATTATTAGAAAAGAATAAAAAAATATATATTAGAATACCAAAAGATAAATTGGAACTAGAAGGTGCAGTAATTTCATATATAAAAAATATTGAGCAAGTATATAGAGGAAATATTCCAGTATATATTTTTTATGATGGAACTAAAAAAGTAAAATTACTAAATAGAAGTTTATGGTTAAATTCTAACGAAGATACATTAAAGAAATTAGAAACTGCTTTTGGGGCAGAAAATGTAAGAATAAAATAATAATTTTCATTTATTATATTAGTGTTGAAATATGTCGATTATGTGGTATAATTATTATATGCAAAAGAGGTTTAAATATGGAAAGACTAATAGGATTTTCACCAATTATACTTAGTGTTTTACTTTCTATAATCGTTTGTATATTAATACGAAAAAATAAAAAAGTTTTTTTGGCAAGTTTAATAATTTTAACTTTGGTAAATATTGCAATAGCATTATATATTTTTGAAAAACCTATTTTTTCATTAATAGGTGATGAAAAAATAGAAGTGGCAGTTAAAACAAATTTTAGTGATCCTGGTTTTAATGCAACTTTACATGGAAAAGATATAAAAGAAAAAGTGTTAGTAAATAGCAAAGTAGATATTAATAAAATTGGTGAGTATAATATAACATATAAATTGGAATATTTACTTGGTGAAAAAATTTTATCTAGAAAAGTTTTAGTAACAGATAAAGAAAAACCAGAAATTATTTTAAATGGAGATATAGACTATATAATGTATTCAAATGTCAAGTATAATGAGCCTGGTTATAGTGCAAAAGATAATTACGATGGAGATATTACAAATAAAGTAACTGTTGCTAAGGAAGAAATAAGTGATAAAAAGTATAAATTAATATATACTGTAAATGATTCATCTGGTAATCAAACAATTTGTGAAAGAACGGTTACTTTAATTGAACCGTCAAAAGTAAATCCTTCAAAAAATGGAGTTATATATTTAACATTTGATGATGGACCAAGTGCTAATACCACTCCTAAAATACTTGATATATTAAAGAAACAAAATGTAAAAGCTACATTTTTTATACTAAATTATAGTAGTGCAAACGAATATTTAGTAAAAAGAATAGTAGATGAAGGGCATTCTATTGGAATACATGGATATTCTCATAATTATAAAGAGATATATACTTCAGAAAAAAACTATCTTGAAAATCTAGATAAATTGCAAGAAAAAATAAAAAAGACAACAGGTGTTACTACAAATATAACTCGTTTTCCTGGAGGAAGTTCAAATACGGTAAGTAAATTTAATAAAGGAATTATGACAAGACTTACAAAACTTGTAGAAGCAAAAGGATATAAATATTATGATTGGAATATTGAATCTGGAGATTCTGGGGGAGCCAAAACAAAAGAAGATGTATATAATAATGTTATAAAATATTTAAGTAAGAAAAAAGCAAATGTTGTTTTAATGCATGATTTTTCTAGTAATAATAAAACAATAAATGCACTTAATGATATAATAAATTATGGGAAAAATAACGGATATACTTTTGAGGCAATAAATGATGAAACACCTACTATACATCATAGAGTAAATAATTAAATAAAAACATACTAGTAGCTATAAAATTACTAGTATGTTTTATTATTATACATTAAATCTAAACAGTATTACATCACCATCTTGTACTATATAATCTTTTCCTTCAAGTCTTACTAATCCTTTTTCTTTAGCAGCAGAAGTCGAACCGTATTTTACTAAATCATCATAAGATATAACTTCAGCTTTTATAAAACCTCTTTCAAAATCACTATGGATTTTACCAGCTGCTTGTGGAGCTTTTGTTCCTTTTTTTATAGTCCAAGCTCTAACTTCTTGTTTACCGGCAGTAAGATAAGAAATTAATCCAAGTAAAGAGTAGCTTGCTTTTATTAATTTATCAAGACCAGATTCATCAATTCCAAAATCATTCATTAATGATAATCTATCTTCGTCATCTAGCTCGCTTAAGTCTTCTTCTAGTTTTGCACAAAGAGTTACTACTTGTGCACCTTCATTTTTTGCGTATTCTTTTACTAATTTAATATTTTCATCATTTTCCATGTT
Source organism: uncultured Clostridia bacterium (assembly GCA_944388565.1). Lineage (GTDB taxonomy): Bacteria > Bacillota > Clostridia > TANB77 > CAG-465 > CAG-465. The sequence goes on along the minus strand of CALXJG010000025.1, from coordinate 9,803 downwards.
AGCTAGTTGTTCTTCAGAAACATTTGCAACATAAATTATTGGCTTTATTGTAAGTAAAAATATATCTTTTAATAAATCTTTTTCATCATCTTGGAATTCAAAAGTTCTAACAGGTTTAGAAGCTTCAAGGTGTAATTTAATTCTATTTAGAAGTTCTAATGTTGCCTTAGCATTTTTATCACCAGATTTTGCTATTTTTTCATATCTTGTAATTGCTTTTTCGATAGTTTCTATATCTGCAAATATTAATTCTAATGATATAGTTTCAATATCACTAGTAGGATCGATTTTACCTGATACATGTACTATTTGTTCGTCATTAAAACATCTTACAATATGTGCTATAGCATCTGTTTCACGAATATGTGACAAAAATTTATTACCAAGTCCTTCACCTTTAGAAGCACCTTTAACAAGACCTGCGATATCAACAAATTCAATTGTTGCATAAGTTGATTTATCAGTATCATATAGTTTTGATAAAACATCTATACGTTTATCTGGAACATTAACAATTCCAACATTTGGTTCTATTGTACAAAATGGATAGTTTGCACTTTCTGCACCAGCTTTTGTTATTGCATTAAAAAGAGTAGACTTACCTACATTTGGTAATCCAACTATTCCTATTTTCAAATTAAACATCTCCTTTAAAATTCACTTAATATTATACCAAAGAAACAGTATAAGTCAAGAACTATATAAGTAACATGTCGATTTTTATTTCATAAAATACAGTGTGATGTATATGAAAACAGATTATCTTAATATAAATGAAATGACTAGAACAGGGGAGAAAATAAAAAAGGTTGAAAATATAATTTTACATAGCATAGGAAATATGTATAGTACACTTGAAATATGTAAAAAAGAAATGGATAATTTAATGAATCAAAGTGATGTATATTTTTCTTTGCATTATGTTATTGACAAAGAAGGTAATATATTAAATTGTATACCAGAAGAAGAAATATCACTAAGTTGTAGAAAAATTGATACGAATTATTATGCTGTAAGTATAGGTTGTATTCCTTGTGATGAAAGTGGAAAATTTAGTAAAAAAACAATAGATTCATTAGTAATGTTGGCCTCTAATTTATGTATAAAGTATAATTTGGAAGCCAAAAATGTTCTTAGACACTATGATATAACTTTAAAAAGATGTCCCTTGTATTATGTAGATAATAGTGTAATGTTTGAAGAGATAAGAAAAAGAATAAAAATTGACATAAGTAAATAATTATAGTATAATTTATAAAAAATTTTATACTTTTAAATAATTTTAAAGGGAGAGAGAAAGTTGTATAAAATATATAATGGTGATTATGAAGAGCTTGCCTCAGATTTAAATAGAGAATTTTTTAATATTTATGAGGACGAAGAAATATGTAGTATTGAAGAGGATGAAACTCAAAAATACGATTTAATATTTAAAATGAGTGACGGTGAAGATTTTTATGGAATCGTTGAGGAAAGAAATCCTATAAGACTATATATCATTTTTGAAGAAAATAATTTTTATGATAAATTTGATGGCCCTGGTCGACATATTGAATACGCAGTTTTTGATATAACTTATAAACCGACACTAAGAAGTTTTTCTACAGCTTGTTTATTAAAAGATCAAAAACTTGACTTTGAAAAATAACAAAAAATAAAACTCAGAAAGAGAATTTCTGAGTTTTCTTTTTATTATTATAAAATATCACTTAAATGAGTAATATTACCTGCACCTATTGTAAGTACAATATCATTTTCTTGTATTATTCCTTTTACATATTTAGCTATTTCTTCAAATGTTGGAATATAATGTGCATCGACTTTGTTTTTTATTAATAAGTCTACTACATCTTTAGAAGAAATACTTCCATCGTCTATTTCTCTTGCAGCATATATATCAGAGATAATAACAATATCAGCATCACTAAAAGATGTTGCAAAGTCGTTTAATAATTCTTTTGTTCTAGAATAAGTATGAGGTTGAAATATAGCTATGATTCTATTATGTTCTTTTTGTTTTGCAGCAGCTAATGTTGCTTTGATTTCTGTTGGATGATGAGCATAATCATCATATACAAGAACATTTTTACCAATATTTTTTTTGTATTCAAATCTTCTTTTTGCCCCACAAAATTCATTTAAACTTTTTTCCATACTTTCAAAAGAAATTCCGTGTGCAAGTGAAGTAGTAATAGCAGCAAGTGCGTCATAAACGTTATGTATCCCTGGTACTGTTAGATAAAATTCATAAGAAGTATCTTTATATACTAATTCAAATGAATAAAATCCCTTAATATTACAAGATACATTTCTTGCATAAACTGTAGCATCAGGTTCACTTAATGAAAAAGTATATATTTTAACATTTCTTTTTTCTAATTCATCTCTAACTTCATTTAATATTTCCATACAATTTAAGTCATCATAATTAATTACTAAAATACCATTTTTAGGTAGCATTAGTATGAATTTTTTAAAGGATTCTTTAATTTCATCTATGCCAGAAAAATAGTCAAGATGATCTTCTTCTATATTTAATACTGTCGCTGTTTGATGTGGAAAATTTAAAAAACTATCAACATATTCACAAGATTCTAGTATATAATATTCAGATTCACCAATTCTATAATTTAAATCATTTAATTTTTTAAATTTTGAACCAACTTGAATATTTGGGTCAAGCCCAGCATCAATAAATATTGCAGATACCATAGAAGTAGTAGTTGTTTTTCCATGAGTACCACAAATACAAATAGGTGTATCATAACATTCAAGTAATAGTCCTAAAAATTTTGCTCTTTCATAAGTTGGAATACCAAGTGATTTAGCTCTAACAAATTCAGGATCATGTTGATTTATAGCTGATGTATATACAACAATATCTGCATCTTTTACAAGTTCTGCATTAGAGCCAATATATACAGGAATATTATTATCTTTTAATATTTGAATCATATCTCCTTCAGATTTATCAGAACCAGTTACAATATAACCATATTTTTTTAGGGCTAGTGCAATGGCACTCATACTAATTCCACCAATTCCAATCATATGTATTTTATTTATATCTTTTAAACTTGTAAGAGACTTTTTCATTAAAAACACTTCCTTTTTATCTTCACTATTATACAAAAATTTATTAAAATAGTCAAATAAATTTACTAAAATTGTCTAATCGTGTCTAACTAATAGATAATTATTGAATATGTATTTTATATGCTATATAATACATTAAACAAGAGGTGAGTATATGTTTTTTGAGAAAATAGTAGTTGTTTTATTGTCACTAATACTTATGATATTATTAAGTATTAGATATGTAAGAAGATATGCACCAGAAAATATAATAATTGTACCATTTATGAGCTTGCTTTTAAGTATATATATACCATTTGCAATATATAAAATCAATATACCGCTTTATTTACAAATTTTAATATTAGTTTTCGATATAATAGTGCCAGCATGTTGTGCAACTTTACAATATAATAATATTATCTTATCAAGAAAAATATTATATTATAGAATGAAATATAACTATAGAATGTGTGAATATACTAAAACTATAGATATGATAGCAAAGTTAGTATCTTTAGAGGGAAGAAGAGCGGAGTACTTGTATATTCTTGGACGATGTTATAAACATATTGGAGATTTTATAAACTCTAGAGATTCATTTGCACTTGCTGTAGAACTTGATGCTAAAGATTATAAATCATATTATGAACTTGGACTTGCTTTAGATGAAACAAATAAAAAGGATAGAGCAATTAAAATGTTTAATAGTGCTTTAAAGATAAAGCCAGATTTTTATGAAGCCCAAGAAGCACTTGGCATTTGTCTAACAAGTAAAGGAGAGTTTGAAGAAGCAGTAAAGATATATAGAAAGGCTTTAAGATATCATCCTGATTCATATGAATTATATTATAACATTGCAATGATAGAAAGTGAACTTGGAAATTATGAAGAAGCAATACAAGCGTTTGAAGAGGCTGGTAAAATAAAAGGAGATCTATATACTGCATTTTATAACTTAGGTAAATTATATTATTCAGAAAATAGATATGATGAGGCAATAGAAGCTTTTAGTAAAATATTAAATTCTACGACATATGGCAAAAAAGGATATTATAACTTAGCAATTGTATACTCTAAAAAAGGAGAGTATGAAAAAGCTATGGCTACTTTGGAATATTGTATGGAATTAGACAGTAAATATATAGAAAAAGCAGATACTGAATATATTTTTAATCCATTTAGAAATAGAATAGAAGAGTATAAAAAAGCAAAAGAAAGAATCAAAATAAAAGAATTTCAAAAGCATAATTTTATGGACCAAAGCTTTAAAATATTTAAATTAAAAGAAAAATATGTAGAAGACGATGATGAAGTTGTGGAGATTAAAAATCATGCTTAAATTAGTTGGAGGTAAAAGCAATTAACTTTTATCTCCTTTTCTATTGACTTTAAGTTTGTAATATGATATAAATTTGAAGATAGAATTTATGTCGGTGTGGCGGAACTGGCAGACGCACAGGTCTCAAAAACCTGCGGGAAACCATGTGGGTTCGATTCCCACCATCGACACCAAAGTTGGATTTACTCGAACTCGTAAAAAGCATTGCTATAAGTGAGTTTGAGTAATCTAAAAAAAGAATATCATATCATTTTAAAAAGTCAATTTACATTGGCTTATTTTTTTGCTTTTTTTATGATAATTCCATAAAAAGGTAAAAATAGCCTCAAAATATTGAAAAAAGGAGGATTTTGTGATATGATATCAACAGTTAAAAAAGAAATAACTATTCAAAATTGCTATAAAATTGAAAAACGTACCATTTTGTGGCAACAAGAGTATGAAAAAGCTATGAAGAAAGAACAAGAACAACAAAAGCAAAATGAATTAAAGCAGAGTAAAAAGAAATCAAGAAAATATTTGAGATAATATTTATAAAATTGTAACAAAAATAAAAATCTATGATATAATGATGTTACTTATAATAAAAATCGAAAGGGATATTTAATGGATAATAAATTAATAGATAATAATTATAATATTGATAGCCTATTTGATAATATTAAAGATATGGTTATCAATAGTAGAAATAGAGTATATAGTGCTGTTAATACTGAAATGCTTAATTTATATTGGAACATTGGTAAAACAATAATGGAAATTCAAAAAGGAGATGAACGTGCAACATATGGAGATGCCGTGCTTGATAAATTATCTCAAAAACTAACTAATGAATTTGGAAAAGGCTTTTCTTCAAGAAATCTTAGAACTATGAGAAAATTTTATTTAATGTATCCAATTTGGAAGACAGTGTCTGCCAAATTAAGTTGGTCACATTATTTAGAATTAATAAAAATAGATGAAGAGCCAAAAAGAAATTTTTATTTAAATGAATGTATAAATTCTAGATGGAGTGTTAGAGAACTTCAAAGACAAAGAGATTCATTGCTATATGAAAGACTAACATTGTCTGCCAATAAAGAAAAAATATTAGAATTAGCTGAAAGAGGACAAATATTAAAGACAAGTAAAGACTTAGTAAAAGATCCGTTTGTCTTAGAATTTTTGGATATAAAAGAAAATACAGATTATTTGGAATCTGATTTAGAAAAGAATATTATTGAACATTTAAAAGAATTTTTATTAGAATTAGGAAAAGGCTTTAGTTATGTTGGAAATCAAGTAAGACTAACATTAGAAGAAGACCACTTCTACCCTGATTTAGTTTTCTATAATAGATTATTAAAATGTTTTGTAATAATAGATTTAAAAATAGGAAAAGTAACACATCAAGATATTGGACAAATGCAAATGTATGTCAATTACTATGATAGAGAAATTAAACAACAAGATGAAAATTCTACAGTTGGAATATTACTATCAACAAACAAAAATGAAACAATAGTAAAATATACTCTTCCAGAAGATAATAAAACAATATTTTCTTCTGAATATAAATTACACTTACCTACTGAAAAAGAACTAATTGATGCAATTGAAGAAGAAAAAACAAATTTAAGATTGAATAATGATGATAAAAATAACTAGAGCAAGATGTTTAATTATTAAAGTTGATTTATATAAAAAAATATATATGCAGAAATATATAGGAGAAAAACATGAGTCAAGAAGAAATATTAGAATATGTAAAAGAAAATTATGAATTGCCACAAGGTGCAGAACAATATTTAGGTGACAGAGATTTTGTTTTAGAAATATTGAAAATTGAATCTGCAATAATGTTTGATTTACCATTAGAAATTCAAAAAAAAGTATTATTGATTGATGACAAATATTTAGATTCCGTATCAGATATTAGAGAAATGTTTAAGGACGAAAAATTTGCCAATGAATTAGTAAATAAAAACAATGATGTTTTATTAATGTTAAGGGGAATTTCATTAGATAACGATTATATTAAAAACCTAACAATAAGTTATATAAAAGGCGAAAAAATACCTGCAAAAGGTTCCAAACTTGAAAAAACAAAACAACGAAATATTTATTTACTTTCAATAAAAGAAGTACAAGAAGATCATGAATTGTGTCAATATTTAATAGAACAAAATATATACTATCTTCCATATATAAAAGATGCTTCAATAAGAGATAATCCACAATATATTATTCAATATGTAAAAAAATATCCCCATACATTTTCAAAATATCTGGATAAAATATCTAATCATTTAACTGCTGATTTACTTGAAGTTGTTATAAAATCAGATTTTCAAAATTATAAACTAATAGATAAAGATAATCCTTTAATGAAACAATTTTATGAATCATTAGATAGGGTAAAAAAAGTAAGACCTGAGTTAAAAATGGATAATCCTAATCTAAGATATGAATTATTGATGGATTCTGAATTTGTGAAATTGGATATTAATATAATAAATAGTCTTTTAGAATATAATACTGGAAATACTGATAAAATAATTCAAATAAGAAATGATGGCAAACTAGATTATCTAATTAAATATATTGAGCAATATTCTAATCTATATGGGAATAACTTAGAAAATATACAAAATGCTATCAGTACTTTTGATAAAATTGAAGATTTACTAATAAATACAAATAATTTTGATGGGTTAACAATAGATGAAGAAAAGTTAAAATCAATAATTTCAACAGGCAATAAGTTTGGAATTAATAGCGTAGAAGATTTACAAAACTACGAGGAATTAGTAAGAGATTATTATGCTACCAAAATAAAACAATCTACAACAAGTGAAGAAATTAAACAAATCTATAATGAAATGCTTTTTAATACTTCAAATGAAAAAATAGAAGAATTTATTGAGGAATATTGTAATAATAATATTTTTGAATTAAGTGATTATGCTGAAAGGAATGAAAAAGATAATCCGATAAATAGTGATGTAAAAAAACGATATGAATTATATAATAGAATTAATAGTATTGAAGATATTGAACAATTAAGAACATTATTTTCTTCAATTCCTTTAACAATATGTGATTTAGATGAAACTAAACAAAAAATATCACAAATGTATTCAGAGATTTATAATGATGAAATGCTTGATTTAGAAGATGATACTATCAAGCAATCAGAATACAAAGGTGTTAAAGTTTTAAAATTATCAGGACAAAGTTTTAATATTTGTGTTCATAGAATATTTAATTTTGACTTTAATATGAATGGTATTGCAAATGAAATATTAAACAATCCTGAACAATGGAGTTTATCAGAAGGAAGTAATACTATTTCAACTACTCTTATTACTGATAGAAAAATAGCAGCTTTATTTAGACCTTTACAACGAGAACATGAATCTCGGTTTTATATGCTTTAGTTCAAAAGAAGATGAAGAAAAATATAGAGCAAATCAAAAGAAAAAAATATTTGATTTATATGAAGGGAATACCTTAAAAGAAATAGATGATGATGCTGTTTTTTATGGATTTACACAAATACCTTCTAATGGAATTATAAAAATGGATTCATCAGATATGATGGTTGAACATGGAAAAGGACATTTAGAAGCCAAGAGTAGCCATTGTAGATTAAGATTATCAGAAGATTTAGCATATTGGACTAGCCCTGATTATTGGAATGAAGTAGTACAAAAAAGAAAAGAAACAAGCATAGATAAAGCCAATAAACTAAGAGAACAAAATGGAACTGATAGGACTTTACCCTCTTGTATAGTATGTTTTGATGGAAAAATAAATGAAAAATCGCTTTTAGCAGCTAGAACACATAATATACCTATATTAATGATAGACAGACAAAAATACCTAGATTTGAATAAGGAAAAACTTCAAATAGCTAGAGAAGAATTTTCTAAAACATTATCTCAAGATGCAATCAAAGAAATTTTTTATAGATTGCCATATTATCAAATTGTTGAAGAAATTCCGTCTATGATAGAGAAAATACATAATAACCAAGAAATACCTACAGATAATAAAAAAATCAGTTTAGAATATTTGGCATATCTAAGTCAGCATTTTATAGAGCAATCTACTGGATACATATATGATGTACCAGTAGAACAATATAACAAAAAAATGCAAGAATATATCCAAAGTATTGATATGGAATTGCAAGAACATGATGATTTGGTTACAATGGAAGATATGGAAAGTGCTTATAAAGCAACATCTGCTATAGATAGGAAAAAGAGATATGAGCAATTAAAAAAAGATATTATAATGCAAAAATCAAAAGAAGGTGAAAAAGCACATGAATAGTATAAATTCTGAGGTATATGTAGATATTAGTATCATAATTAAAATGATGCCGATTGAAATGAAAGAAAAAATAAGTAAAAGTTTTATAAATTTTATTGAAAAAAATAAATCTAACAATTATGTATCAAATATCAATCCTAAAATACCAATAAGAGAACAAAATATTAGAAAAGAAACAAAGGAAATGTTAGGTATTATATATAGGGATTATTTATGTAGTAATGAAGAACATGATGAATTGATCAAACAAGAAGAACAAGAAATAAAACAATATGAAGAAGAATTAAGACAATATGAAGAAGAATTAAGACAAAAATATAATCCAAATGATATATTTAAAAATAAACAAAAAGAGTATAATTATGAAAAAGAGAAAGTAAATGTTGCTATGGCGGAATATAAAAAGGAAACTTTTATTGAAAAAATATTAAAATTTTTTAAAAGCAGATTTAAAAAGTATTAAATATATATATAAATATCTCTTGCAAAATACTAAGAATTATGTTAAATTAATTATTGTAAATTGAATTTTATAAAATGATAAATAAATGGTGCGTTTTTTCGCATACCTGTCTACGAATCGCACCAATGATGTTTCTGTTCGAACTAATAGAACAGATAGATACAAAGATCAATCAGAAAATAAAATCTGGTTGATTTTTTTGTTGTCTAAAAACAATATTAAAATCATCCAAACGAAAGGATGGTGTAAGAAGATGAAGATAATTAAGCAAGAATTACATTTTGAGGAATGTCTAAAACAAAGACTAGAATTTATATGTGAGTTTTCAAAAGTTACTCCTACTTTTATCAATGGTAGTATTAGAAAATTAGAAAAAACTAACCTTATATATAGAGAGCCACATAGAGTTATTATTAAAAATATTACTTTTTTAGTTTTTAATTACTCAAATGATGTTTTTATTTCAAATTTAACCAAAAAGATTAAGTTATCAGAGTTAGAAAAATATTTGAAAAATATATAATTGTAAATATGAAAAAAGTTGAAAATTATGTAAATATGTAGTATAATATTTTTTGTAAATATTCGTAGCTATGCGAACTA
>CALXJG010000024.1 GCA_944388565.1 uncultured Clostridia bacterium | reverse complement strand
CTCCAATTATCTTCTTCTGTTACAGTGGCTGTCTTTACGACTTTACCATTTGCAAGAAGATTTACCGTAATGCTTTCTGGACGAATACCATCCTGGTTATTTCCGTCTTCCCATGTCTTGTTTCCTCCAACAGAAATTGTTTCAGGCACATGAGTGTTGATTAAGTTATAACCATCAACTTTTACTTCATAACCAGTAACTTCTTCTTCAGAAACTGTATAAACAATTTCTTTTCCTTCTGCATACTTCGGAAGGTTGCTAAATACATAGCTCCAATTATCTTCTTCTGTTACAGTTGCTGTCTTTACGACTTTACCATTTGCAAGAAGATTTACCGTAATGCTTTCCGGACGAATACCATCCTGGTTATTTCCGTCTTCCCATGTCTTGCTTCCTTTAATATTTATGCGCTCATCAGGAATGTTATAGACAGTAATTTCAACAACTTTAGTTTCATCACTACTGTTTACTTTGACTTCATACGATGTATCATCATACAAATATCCTTGAAGTGTTCGTACTTCTTGGACATAGTATATCGAATCAAGACGAAGCCAATCTTTAAACTCAGCGATTCCGTTGGAATCAGTTACAGCCCAACCGGCCGACGTAATTACATTCTTGTTCTTGTCCAACAGTTGGAACGGTACACCTTCCAGAGGCTTATTTGTCTTCTGGTCTAATTTTTTAATTCTAACAGTTCCGGCTTCTCCAACAATTCCACTACTACTTGAAGTAGTTTTCAAGATAACTTCTTCACTAGTAGTTCCTTCTTGGAAATCGGTACCATTAAAAGTAATAGAATTAGTTATGCTTTTTAAATCCTTATCCTTTATAGGAGTATCGAAATTTAAAATATAGCATTGGTGCGTATCCAAGTCTTTTGGAAGTACAATTGTAATAAGTCCAGTCGTAGGATCAAACTTTATTCCACTCTCGCTAATTTCAACCTGAGTGTTTGTGGAAGTAATAGTACCATTTGATGAAATATTGGCAAGATACAATTTTACACTCGAAGTATCAAAATCCAAACCAGGCGACAATTGGTCAACAAGGCTTAGCTGTCCTAAATTGTCATGATCCAAGTTTAGTACTACTTTCCAAGTAATTGTATCACCGCTGGTATAGTCAGTTTTCTTCTGAAGAATAGGCAAGGGCTTATACTTTACAGTTGCAGTTGCCGTAAAGGAATGACTAAAATTGTCTCCTTTTAGCTCTACATTGTTTTTAGCATCTCCCTGAGTACCTTCTCCAACATATTTTGTGCTAATATAAATTTTACTTGCACTAAGTATGTAGCCTTCAAACGAAACCTTTACGACATTATTACCAGCATCATAAGTTGCCGAAATACCATTTACTTTAGTACCATCAAGCAAAACTTTCTGCTCATCTACATAAATATAATCATAAGCAGGGACATGGTCGCTCGGAAGAGAATCGGTGATTACTGGATTCAAAACAGCTTGTTCACCTTTGTTAAACTGAATAGTCCAATCATATGTATTATTTTCATAATTATATGATCCAGACTTTCCAATCATATCTCCGGTTTTGTAAGAAACATCAACTGTAGCAGTGTCACTATTTGTATTGTTATCCACTGTTACTTTAGCAGTATTGGTAAAGCTACCTTCCTGCACGCCATTAATACTAGTTGCAAACCAAATGCCATAGGTACAATCAGCAGTCGCTTTTACTCCTGAAAAATCCATTCCTGGAGTTATTGTGTAACTAACTTCATTGGTTTTTGAGTTGTATACTTCTGAAGTATCAATGGTTTTTGAGGCTTTTGTTCCATCCGGGAAATATGCTGTGATTACCAGTCCCCATGGAATAAATGATGTTCCTTCAGGTAGTTTATCATAAAATACAATGGGGTCGGTGATTTCCTTATAATCAGATGAGTAGCTACCATTGATTTCAACCCACCACTCAATATACCGACCATAAGTATCGTCTATTTTGACTTTACCACTCTTCTCAATGGGAATGTTGCCTGTCCCAATACCAATCCAGCCTTCACCAGTTGCATCTTCAATAACAGAATTTCCAGAGTTTAAACTTGCATAATTGCGAATGTAGTAAGTATCTTCATACTTGGTAAGTTGATCAAAATCAGTAATTACCATATCATATGTTATAACTACTTCATCATCAATATCACCAAGATATATAGTTAATGTATTTTTGTTGCTATCAACTTTGTAATTTTGGGTACTCTTACCATCTACCTTAATGGTATCCGTATCAATGTAAGTACCCTTAGGATAGTTGTCAACTATTGTAGCATCTTTTAAGCTAAGCTTATTTCTGTTTGCTACAATTTTCCAAGATCCCGTTTTTGTTATAGCATTATACTTTACTGAAGCTTTTTGCATGGGCAACTTTTCAACCGTAACTTCTGCTTCAGCCTCTGAAGACTTGTCCCCATTAGGCATATATGTTGAAACATTATTCTTTACAGTCTTAGCATCACTCATAAAATAGCCATCAGCCACTGCTGTTTTATATGTAATAGTCTTAGCTCCTGGACTCGTTTCAGCTGGAAACTTATACTCAAATCCATTAGTATTGAATATTACATTACTATCAGCAATAGTACTTCCATTAACTCTAAAAGATCCTTGTACATACTTAAGAACGGAGGTATCAAAGTAATCTTTCACCGTTACACCACTAAGAGTAGCATTCTTATTATCAGGTGTTACAGTAATAGTCCAAGTAACCTCTTTTGTTTCTTTGTTGTATGTTCCTTTTTTTACTACATCTGCAGATTGAGAATCTGTAATCTCATCATAATATACATCAATCGTATATGTCTGACCTGCGATTACAAAGGTTATATCTTGTCCGTCTTGACCAAGCTGTGAATCTTTGTCAAACCAGCAACCAATTGACATGTATCCAGATACATTAGACAAAATATCTAACGACTGGTAAAACCTGATAGTAATAACATTGTCAGTCAGTTCCCATGTAACATCAATTCCGCTAGTCTCATCCAGCTGTTGTTCGGAAAGATTACCTACCAGTTCAAACCCATCCGGGATAGCAATTGTATACATATCTCCAGCTGATACAACTGCATCGTTAGGAATAGAAAAATAAAAATCAAGGTTTATTTTCTGATTTCTATCAAATGAACCTTCGCCTATTTCTACCCCATTTTCATTTGATATCTTTACTTTTGTAACAAAGGGAAATTCACCTTTATTAGTCCAAGTGATATCATTTGCTACCCGTAGCACTTGATTTTGTTCTGGCTTACTCTCATTGGTTTCAACCTGTGTCTGATCATTCTGATCATTGGTTTCAGCCTGTGCCTGATCATTCTGGTCATTGGTTTCAACCTGTGTCTGATCATTCTGGTCATTGGTTTCAACTTGCGTCTGATCATTCTGCTCATCGGTCACAACTTGCGTCTGATCATTCTGTTCGTTGGTTTCAACCTGAGTCTGATCATTCTGTTCATTGGTTACAACTTGCGTCTGATCATTTTGGTCGTTGGTTACAACTTGCGTCTGATCATTTTGGTCATTGGTTACAACTTGCGTCTTAAGTTTCTGATCGTCGATTTCAATTTGAGCCTTGTCATTTTCACCATTTTGAACTGTAACATCCCCATCTACTATTTCAGTAGTGGTATCTGTTGTAGTGTCCAATGTGGCTTCAAGTGCTGAGACTGGTACTACCTGTGAAAAAAGTAGCATAAATGTCAAAATCAACGATAGTAATATACGCCTTTTCTTCATTGTGTTTCACCTTTCTGTAGTTTTTTGTGCTTGTAATTCTAAATGATTCTGATTAGTTGTATGTTTTCACTCCTTTCTATACTTAAACTCTCGCAAGTAAAGAATTATGTAACCAATAAGGTTATATTACGTGGATATGGAAAAGTCAAGTCTTTTTTATATTAATGTAAAAAATATAATATAATGGTAGAAATTTGTGTAAAATCATTTAATTTAAGAAATTCATAACCAAGTCAATAATAACTTCTTTTTCTTTTGGATTAGATTCTGCTATTAAAAGTGTTAAAGCAGTTAAAGTGTTATTATCAATCACCTGTTTATTATTTTTATATAAAATATTATAAAAGTTTAAGAAATATATAAATAATGTAGCTGCTATTCTTTTGTTACCATCAATAAAAGTATGATTCTTTACAATTAAATATAGAAAATTAGAAGCCTTTTCTTCTATACTTTTATAAACATCTTTTCCATCAAAACTTTGATAAATATTATTAATAATAGACGATAAACCTTTATCTCTTTCAATTGCAAACAAATTACTTTCTTCATTAAACCTTAGTTTATTGATAATTTCAATGCAATCTTCATATTTTATTTTTCTAGCATCTTTACTTCCATCTATCTTTTTTAAAGTTCTATGATCATAATCGTCTAATAAATCTAAAGCTTTTGAATAACTGCCTATAACATGTAAAATTTCTTTTGCATCATTATTTTCTAATCTTTCATCTATTCGATTGGCTATATCAATAAGCTTAACTGTCTTTTCTAAATAATCTAGCCTTTTTTGATTCAGCGCATAACCTTTTAACATATAATCCTTTAATACCTGATTTGCCCATCTTCTAAAAATAACCCCATTATTACTTTTGACACGATATCCAACACTAATAATCATATCTAAATTATAATAATCAACCATATGAGTTTGTGTTTTACCATCTATTGCTCCATGTTTAGTGGTTGTTGCAAATTTTGCAATAACCACTTCATCTTTTAGTTCTTCTGCAATAGCATTTTTTATATGTCTGGATATAACTGATTTATCTCTACCAAACAATTGACTCATTTGTTCCAAGGATAACCAAACGGTTTCATCTTTTACATTTACCTCTAATTTTACATTTTGTTTTTCAAATAATATTATTTCATTTCTTTTATCCACTTATAAATCATTCCTCCCTCTCTAATTAAAAATTTAAGTTATTTGTAAATTATTATACTTTCATCACCTACTTTTCTATATAAATGTTATATTATAGCTTTATCATTCAACTTTCCTTGTAAGAATATTATACAACACAAACAAATGTTCGTAAATACTTTTTTAACTATTTTTCATCGCAAGTTTCGACAAAATTTAAACTTATCTTTATTTTATTATATATAATTTTTACAAATTCGATTTTTCATATAATATAAAAAAACAAGTAACTAGAACTCTAATTACTTGTTTTGAATAATCTATTAATCTACTCTTAAGCTTTCTACAGGATCTTTCTTAGCAGCCATCTTAGATGGAACTAATCCTGCTATTACAGTAAGTAACATACTTATTATAATAAGAGCTATTGCTCCATATACTGGAAGTGTAGAAATATTAGAAACACCTGCCAAAGCTTTTATTATCATATTTGCTGGTATATTTAATAATATTGTAACACCAATACCAATTATTCCTGCAAATACACCCACAATAAATGTCTCTGCATTAAATACTCTTGAAATATCTTTCTTAGAAGCACCAATACTTCTTAAAATACCAATTTCTTTTGTTCTTTCAAGAACTGATATGTATGTTATTATTCCTATCATAATAGAAGAAACAACTAAACTAATACCAACAAAGCCTATTAAAACATAGCTTATCATATCAACTATTGAAGTAACAGCATTAAGCATTATTCCAATATAATCAGTATATGTTATTTTATCTGCTTCTTTTTGTTCATCTTCCATTTTTTGATTATATTTATCAATTTCATCACTAATTACATTCTTAGCATCAAAATCTCTTGGATATATACTTATACTAGCTGGCACATCTAAATTTACTATTCCTAATGTTTTCAAATTATCTTCATATGTAGCACCTGAATTGCTAGTATACTGTGCAATAACCATAGCTCTTTGTTCATCAGATAAAGATGCTAAATATTGTTTTTGTTCCATTGTTAGTGAATTATAATCTATTTTAGTATTTGTATTATCTGTAAATTTAGTTCCAGTAAATACATTTATATCTTTATTTTCAAGTTGCTCTTTTGCTATTTGAGTCTTGTTAATCTCATTTGCAACATATTCAGTAAGACTATGAGTATATCCCATGACACCTGTTAAAGACGTAGAACTTGCCTCTTCATTTGGACGGATAATTCCGACAACTTTTAATTCAATTGCATTATTTAATTTGTCATTTATATAATTTTCATCATCAGATTTATCTACCCACATTCCACCTTCTTTTTCATAATAGTCTGTGTTTAGTAACACTTTATATTTTAAATTTAATAAATCATCATATGTAAAAGTTAAAGTTTCTGACTTTTCTACAGTCTCACCATTTACCATTTTTTCATACTTTTCGTTAAATTCGTTTATATCTTTTAGTCCTAATGAATACAAAGCATAATCGTTTATTCTATTATTTTTATCTACTATTACTACAACTTCATTATAATTTTTTGGCCAAGAGCCAGCTAACAAGTCATATTGTGATTCTAACAATTCTTCATTGTCTAACATCTCTTCCCAAACATTATATGTACTAGTCATACTATTTACCATAGCAGCGTATTCTGGATCTAAATTATTAAACACTTCAGACGGATTAACTTTAATATAATTATTATCTTCCTCTTTATATATATTTAAATCTAAGTCATATGTATATTTTATTGCTGTACTATTAGATTTAATAACATCTGATTCACTCTCTATATATTTTTTAAATCCTTCTAAGTTATTAGTTTGAGTTCCAGCAGATACATCACTCATTATATCCATCATTATATCCTGTGATGTTACTACATTTTTATCATTATTTTCTTCTTCAGATGGCATAACTTGATCTGTAAAGCTTTCAATCATAGCACTCATATCAACATTAGATTTTTGTATAAGTATAGGATAAGAAGACAACGTATCTTCCTGTACTTTTTCTATATATAAATGAACACCATTTGATAATGATAATATAAGTGCAATACCTATAATTCCGATACTTCCAGCAAATGCAGTTAAGAAAGTTCTACCTTTTTTAGTAAGCAAATTATTAAAACTAAGTGACAATGCTGTAAAATAATTCATATATGTTTTCTTAGTGCTTTTTTTCTTCTTTAAAGCTTCATTTATCTCTTCTGTTGAAGCAACATATGGATTAGAATCATCTATTATTTTTCCGTCTAGTAATTTTACAATTCTTGTAGAATATTTTTCAGCTAATTCAGGATTATGTGTTACCATTATAACTAGTCTATCTTTTGCAATTTCCTTTAATAAATCCATTATTTGTATAGATGTAGACGAATCAAGCGCACCTGTTGGCTCATCTGCAAGTAATATATCTGGATCACTAACTAAAGCTCTAGCAATTGCAACTCTTTGCATTTGTCCACCAGATAATTGGTTTGGTCTTTTATGTATTTGATCCTTTAATCCAACTTCTTCTAAAGCTTTTATAGCTTTTTTTCTTCTTTCTTGTTTTCCCATACCTGCTAAAGTCAAAGCAAGCTCTACATTTGAAAGTATACTTTGATGTGAAATCAAGTTATAATTTTGGAATACAAAGCCTACTGAATGATTTCTATATGTATCCCAATCTCTATCTTTAAATTCTTTAGTCGATTTGCCATTTATAACTAAATCTCCTGTTGTGTACTTATCTAACCCTCCAATTATGTTTAAAAGAGTAGTTTTTCCACAGCCACTTGGCCCCAATATTGAAACAAATTCATTTTCTCTAAACTCTATATCAATGCCTTTTAAAGCCTGTACTTTTCCATCAGCAGAGGTACCATATGTTTTTGTTATATTTTTTAGTTGAAGCATACAAATTCCTCCTTTTAGATATTTTATAATTACTAAACAACATTGTCAATACAATAATCTTTTTTTCACATAATATTCACAGAAAAGACAATATTATTATATTTATTCATAAACAAGTATTTTTACTTTTTTATTCTATAACATAACAATTTGTATTATATCATATAATAATTTATATATTATTAATCCAAGTAAATTAGAACCTTTTAAACCATTGTCGAATATTGACTTTTATATTTATTTACTATATAATATAACTATTGCATATAACAAACAAATGAAATATAACCCAAGGGAGTTGTAAATTATGAAAATAGGTATATTTACCGATACATATAATCCAGTTGTAAGTGGAGTTGTTACTTCAATAAATATGCTGGAATTAGAAATGAAAAAACGTGGGCATGAGGTTTATGTTTTTGCCCCATCAAAATCTATAAAACCAAAAGAAAACCAAGAATTATTTATGGTAAAAAGTATGCCTCTTATAGTAGCAAGACAGTATAAAAATAGAGTGGCAGCTTTTTACTCAAGAGATATTGCTAAAAAAATAAAAGAGTTAAATTTAGATATAGTCCATACCCAATCCGAATTTGGTTTAGGACATTTTGGAAAAATAATATCTAGAAAGTTTGATATTCCTTTTATACATACATATCATACTATGTGGGAAGATTATGTACATTATATTTTACCGATAAAAAGTACAAGGAAAATTTATTCTAAAAGACTTGTAAGAAGATTTTCTAAAACTTTTTTAAGAAAAGCTGAATGTGTTATAGTTCCGTCAAAAAAGACAGAAAAGTATTTAAAATATAGATGTAAAGTAAAAAATAAACCAATATATGTTATCCCCACTGGAATAGATATCGTTCCATTTAATAAGTCAAACTTTACCAATGAAGATAAAATAAAATTAAAGGAATCACTTGGAATAAGTAAAGATGATAAAGTAATATTATTTTTAGGAAGAGTTGCAGAAGAAAAAAGCATAGATGTAATTATGAATAACATGCCTGCTGTTTTTAAGCAACTGCCTAATACCAAATTCTTAATTGTAGGTACCGGACCTTCTATTGATGATTTAAAAGAACAAGCTAAAAAATTAGGAATTAAAGATAAAGTTATATTTTCTGGCAAAATTCCATGGAATGATGTTCCAAAATACTATAATATAGGAGATGTGTTTGTAAATGCTTCTCTAACAGAGACACAAGGATTAACATTTATAGAAGCTATGGCAGCAGAAACACCAATTGTTGCAAAATATGCTCCAAATCTTTCCGAATTTATCTCTAACAATAAAAATGGTATATTTGTAAGAAAAGATTCTGATTTTGCAAAAGCAATTATAAATGTATTAACAAATGAAAAATTATCTAATAAACTAGCAACTAATGGTCTTGAAACAGCAAAACAATATTCTGTTGAAGAATTTGCTGACAAGCTAGAAATGTTATATTCAGAAATTATTAAAAATTATAAATTAAGGAAAACATTTACTACTAAACAAGAAAAACAAAAAGAGAAAAAGAATTTATATAAAACAATTACTGAAAAATTATTAAAACTTACAAGATTAAAAAAATAGGATGTGAAATTTATGGGATTTTTCCTTTTCTTAATAGGATTGTTTGTATTTTTAATAGTATATGCAATGTTATCTTCAGTAATAAAGATAGCTCTATACTTAACTACAAAGCATAAGTATTCAAACATACGATTATTTATCCCAACAATTCTTACATTAATTGACGTGATATTTTTAACAATTATTTTATTGTTTGCTGTTGAAAAATTTACTGGTAAAACGATGTATGAAATTTTATTTAATCAGCTGCTAAAAGTTGAAGGTATATCAACATATTTTAATGTACTACTTCCTATCGGAATTATTTATGTATTCTTTATTATTTTTATGCAATCGCTTACATATTTTTGTGTTAATATAGATTTAAAAAGAATATTTGATTTTATAAGATTTAAAATAAAGAAAATATTAAGAATAATTCCAAAGGAAAATTCTGTTGAAAATTATAATATATCACAAAATGCAAATATTGAAAGTATCGAATCAAAAGTTACAGAATATGATGATAAAATAGTAGAACAAAATAGTAATGCTCAAATTATTCTTGAAGATGAAAAAGAAAGTATTAACTTTTCTACAGCACTAATAGCAAGCCTATTTACTTTTTGTCTTATAACTTTTTCAATCATCATACTATTTATAATAGGTTTTGCAATATCAGATAAAGTAGCTTCAATAATACTAGGTCAAATGTAAAATTTGACCTAGTATTTTATGTTGTTCTCTTTGTTAATTGTTCACCATATTTATCAAATAATTCTTTCTTTAATGGTATATGCTTAGATAAATTCCTATCTTCTTTAAGTATATCTTTAACTGCATCTTGAGTTTCTTTTAAAACATTAACATCAGTAAGCAAATTAGCAAGCTTAAATTCTGGAAGTCCAGATTGCCTTATTCCAAAGAAATCCCCTGGCCCACGAAGTTCTAAATCCTTTTGGGCAATATCAAAGCCACTATTACTAGTCTCCATTATCTTTAGTCTTTGTCTTGCTTGTAAAGACCTATTATTACTCTTTAAAATACAAAAAGATTCATGTGAGCCCCTACCTACTCTTCCTCTTAATTGGTGTAAAGCAGCAAGCCCAAACCTGTCAGCATTTTCTATTACCATAATAGTTGCATTACTAACACTAATTCCAACTTCAATAACAGTAGTAGAAATCAAAATATTAACTTCATTATTCTTAAAACGTCTCATTATTTCATCTTTTTCTTTATTTTTCATCTTGCCATGTAAAAATTCAACATTAAGTTCTTTAAATATTTCATTTTTATACTTTTCATATAGCATTTCAACAGACTTTAATTCTAACGCTTCATTATCTTCTACAAGAGGACATACTATATATGCTTGTCTTCCTTCTTTTACTTGCTTTCTTATAAATTCATTTACTCTTGCCTCAAGATTATCATTTACTACATAAGTTTTTACAGGCTTTCTATCTGGTGGCATTTCATCTATTACGGATAAATCTAAATCTCCATAAAGTATAATTGATAAAGTCCTTGGTATTGGTGTTGCTGTCATTACTAGAGTTTCAACACTACTTCCTTTATCACCTAGTTTCATTCTTTGTTTTACTCCAAAACGATGTTGTTCGTCAGTTATTACAAGTCCTAAATTGTTAAATTCAATATCATCTTCTATTAAAGAATGTGTTCCTATTATAACATCTATTTCATTATTTTTTAACTTTTCAATAATTATTCCTTTACTTTTCTTTGTTGTGCTTGAAGTTATAATATCACAGGTAATACCAAGTTTAGAAAAATATTTACTAAGCTCATTAAAATGTTGGTTAGCAAGTATTGTGGTAGGTGCCATAAGTGCAGCTTGATATCCATTTTTTACTGCTATATATATAGCAATTGCTGCAACTATTGTTTTACCACTACCAACATCTCCTTGAACAAGTCTATTCATTATTCTACTTGAATACATATCTTTTTTTATTTCATCAATTACTCTACTTTGTGCATTAGTTAACTTAAAAGGTAATAACTCTAAAAAAGGTGTTATATCTACATTAGAAAATTTAGTAGTCTTCTTTTTTCCTAAATTAGAATCTTTTATTGTCATTAAAGCAAGTTGTAACATAAATAGCTCATCAAAAATTAAACGTCTACGTGCATTATTAACATCATTAAAAGTTTTAGGAAAATGTATATTTCTCATTGCAAAATTTATTTCTGCAAGCGAATATTTTTTTCTAAAGTCATCATCAAAAAATTCTTTTACAAGTGGTTTATTATCATAAACGCTATTTACAAGCTTAAATAAGTAATTTTGTGTTATTCCAGCAGTAAGTGGATAAATCGGATATATTCCTTGTACCTTTTCTAACTCACTTAAATTATATATGGTTGGTGTTTCAATTGCTTTTTTACCATTATCATTAATTACTTTACCAAAA
Source organism: uncultured Clostridia bacterium (assembly GCA_944388565.1). Classification (GTDB taxonomy): domain Bacteria; phylum Bacillota; class Clostridia; order TANB77; family CAG-465; genus CAG-465. The sequence continues at coordinate 7,804 of CALXJG010000024.1, read as the reverse complement.
AATATATATCTATCCCCAAGTTTTAATTTTTCCTTAATGTATTTTTGATTAAACCATGTTAATTTACATACTCCTGTATCATCTGCAACATATGTTGAAAGTATAGTTAGTTTTGCTTTTCTTAAAACTTGCACAGGTTTTACAACATCTGCTATAAATAAAGCATTTTCTCCAACTATAAGTTCTGATATAGTATATAATTTTGTTCTATCTTCATAAGCCCTTGGATAATATTCTATTAGATCTCTAATAGTATAAATATTTATTTTTTTTAATAGTTCGGCCATTTTAGGACCTACGCCTTTTAAATATTGTATATTAGAGTCTAAATCTATAGATTTGTTTTCCATTATATCACCAAAAACATTATACCAATAAAAGAACATTTATTCAATAATTTTAAGTAAAATATATAATTTTATACTTATTTAAATATTAAATAAGCCAAAATAATAGATAGCTGGAACATTAATATTTCCAGCTATCCATATCTTTATTTTATTAATTTTACTAATTTATCAGGTTCATCGCAAATAATTAAATATACATAGTCTCCTTTGTTTCCAAGCTCTCTATTTTTTACTAATTCATATTGGTCTTCTAAATATGAAGCCCATTCTTGTTCATATTTTACTACGTACACCTCAAGACATTTTTTAACATCTTGAACATTGTCTTTCTTTGCTTTAACAACTATATACATCGATGATGATATATTTAAAAGTGGAGTTTTTCCTATTACTTCTTCAATATAGTCAGGATTAATTCCAAATATTTCACTTGCTTCTTGTTTAGTTATATCAAGCATCCTATTATTATTAAAATTACCTTCAGTTACCATTTCTATATCAAGGCTTGCCATATCTACATTTTTTACATTATTTTTATTTGTATTATATACAACTAAAACAATAGATATAATAACAACAAGTATTACTAAACAAATAAGTAATATTTTTAACTTCTTTTTATCTTTCAAATACATCACCTCTTTAATTACTTATTAAGAATCTCAAGTAATAATTTATTAACAAGTCCTGGATTTGCTTTTCCTTTAGATTCTTTCATAACTTGACCAACTAAAAATCCTAAAGCTCTATCTCTACCAGCTTTATAATCTATAATAGATTGCGGATTATTTTCTACAACTTTTTCAACTATTTCTTTTATTGCTCCTTCATCTGATATTTGTACTAACCCTTTTTCTTCTACAATTTGTTTTGCTTCTTTACCTGTGTTAAACATTTCTTCAAAAACAGTTTTTGCAATCTTAGAACTAATTGTACCTTTATCAATTAAATCAATTAAATTAGCTAAATTTTCTTCACTAATCTTAGATTCATCTATTGAAATATCATTTTCATTTAATAGTCTAGCAAAATCTCCCATAATCCAATTTGCTACCATTTTAGGATTATTACATTTCTTTACCACATTTTCAAAATAATTTGCGGTTTTTATAGACATAGTTAAAATATTTGCATCATATAAAGAAAGATTATATTCTTTTAAATATCTTTCTTTCTTTACATTTGGTAATTCTGGTAAACTTTCCTTTATACTATTAATATATTCATCACTTAAAACAATAGGTGCTAAATCAGGTTCTGGGAAATATCTATAATCATTTGCCTCTTCTTTTGTACGCATTGCATAACCTTCACCTTTAGCATCATCAAATCTTCTTGTTTCTTGGTATATAGTACCACCGTTTTCAAGAACTTCAATTTGTCTTTTTATTTCAAATTCTATAGAATTTTGTATTGCTTTAAATGAATTTAAATTTTTAGTTTCTGTTCTTGTTCCAAACTCTTTTTGACCAACAGGTCTTACTGATAAATTAACATCACATCTTAAAGAACCTTCTTGCATTTTACAATCACAGATATCTAAATACTCAAGTATAGATTTTAAAGCCTGCATATATTCTACAGCCTCTTTAGCACTACGCATATCTGGTTCAGATACAATTTCAATAAGTGGTACAGAGCATCTATTCATATCAACAAGAGTATCTCCAGTATATGCATCATGTATTAATTTACCAGCATCTTCTTCAATATGTATTCTTGTAATACCTATTGTCTTTTTCTTTCCATCTACTTCAATATCTATATGTCCATTTTCACAAAGAGGTAAATCATATTGTGATATTTGATATGCTTTTGGTAAATCAGGGTAATAATAATTTTTTCTATCTTGTTTTGAAAAATTAGCAATTTTACAGTTAGTTGCAAGACCCATTTTTACAGCATATTCTACAACTTTCTTATTTAGAACTGGTAACGTACCAGGCATACCTGTACAAATAGGGCAACAATGTGTATTTGGATCTGCCCCAAACTCAGTTGTACAATTACAATATATTTTAGTATTAGTAGAAAGTTCAGCATGAACTTCAAGACCAATTATAACTTCATAATCTTTCAAATCTAATTTACCTCCTTTAGTAATTCTTCTCTTGCAGTTTTAACAAAGTCAGTAACTTTTTCTATATTTACTAATATACTTTCATCTTTGCCACTAATTTTTATTTCAACACTATTATTTACTAAATTTCTATTTCCTACTATAATTCTAATAGGTGCACCTATTAAATCCGCATCAGCAAAAGTAACTCCTGTAGATTTATTTCTATCATCAAGTAATACGTCTAGACCTTGTGACATAAGATTATTATATATTTTATTTGAAATATCTTTTACATTTTCATTCTTTTTGTAATCTATTGGACAAATATGTACATCATATGGTGCGATTGATACTGGCCAATTAACACTTTTTTGTGTAGCTTTAGCCTCTAATACAGATGCCATTAGTCTTCCAACGCCTATACCGTAGCAACCCATTATTGGTGTTTGTTCTTTTCCATTTTCATCTACATATTTCATTTGCATTGTTTTTGTATATTTATCACCTAATTTAAATATATTTCCTACTTCAATTCCATTAGAAATTGTAAGTTCTTTTTTATGACATATTGGACAATAATCTGACTTTTCTACTTTTGATACATCAAAATACTTAACTTCTCCAACATCTCTTGAAATATTTACACCTTTTAGATGATAATCATATTCATTAGCGCCAAAAACAAGTGATTTTTCATTTTTTAAAGAAATATCATATACAATAGTTGCGTTATTTGCATTTAAATTTACAGGTCCAACAAATCCATATGTTATATTATCATTTTCTTCTTCTTTTTTTGGTACTAATTTTTCATCATCTATATTTAATAAATTACGAAGTTTTGTCTCATTAACTTCTCTATCTGCCCTTATAAATACAATAACAGTTTGCATTGTATCTAATCTTTGATATATAACTGCTTTACCAATCTGATTTACAGGTATTTTTGTAAATTCATGTAACTCCTCTATAGTCTTAATATTAGGAGTAGATATTTTTTCTAAACTATTTTCTTCTTTAGTGCTAGTTTCAATATTATCTGTATAAGCTACTTCCATATTTGCACTATAGCCACAATTTTTACATACTACTATTTTATCTTCTCCAGCATCACATAGTAGCATAAACTCATGAGCTCCACTGCCTCCCATCATTCCAGTATCAGAGGCAACAGCTATTACTTCTTTTATTCCAACTCTTCTATATATATTGTTATATGCGTTAAAGAATTTATCATATTCTTTATCTAGACTTTCTTTTGAAGTGTGAAAAGAATATGCGTCTTTCATTGTAAACTCTCTAACACGTATAAGTCCAGCACGTGGTCTTGCTTCATCTCTAAATTTAGTTTGAATTTGATACACAGAAAATGGATATTTTTGATAAGATTTTCCCTCATTTAACATAGTAAATACAGTAGCTTCCTCATGTGTCATAGAAAGCACCATCTCTGTATCATTTCTATCTTTAAATCTTAAAAGTTCTGAGCCAACAGAATCATATCTACCAGACATGTCCCATAATTTTTTTGTAGCAACAAGTGGCATAAGAATTTCTTGTGCATCAATATTATTCATTTCTTCTCTTATTATATTCTCTATTTTTGAAACAACTTTTTTAGCAAGTGGCAATAAGGTATAAATTCCTGAAGCCATTTGCTTTATATAGCCGCCTTTTAAAAGCAAGCCATGACTTTTAATACTTGCTTCATTTGGCCATTCTTTTTTTGTTTCTCCTATTAATTTTGATTGTAACATAAAATCTCTCCTCTATACATTTGGTTTTTTCATATTAAAACCTGTATTTTTTTCAAATGTATAAGCTACTTGTAATAAATTTTCCTCATCAAAAGCTTTTGATATAAATTGCATACCTATCGGCATACCATTTTTATCAAATCCACCTGGTACTGAAATACCGGGTAGTCCAGCAATATTAACCGGAACTGTATATATATCTTCTAAGTACATTTCTAATGGATTACTTGTTTTTTCTCCAAATTTAAAAGATGTGTTAGGAGTTGTAGGTATTGCTATAACATCACATTTTTCAAATGCTTTTTTAAAATCATCAATTATTAAAGTTCTAACCTTTTGACCTCTTTTGTAATATGCATCATAATATCCAGAAGAAAGTACATAAGTACCAAGCATGATTCTTCTTTTTACCTCGTCTCCAAACCCTTCTGTTCTTGATTTTACATATAACTCATCAAGTGATGAAAAATCTTTTGCTCTATGACCATAACGAATTCCATCATATCTTCCTAAGTTAGAAGATGCTTCAGCAGTTGCAATTATATAATATGTAGGTAATGAGTATTTTGCATAATCTAATTTTATTTCAATAATTTCTGCTCCAAGCTCTTTTAAAGTATTTAAGTTTTCTTCATACGCTTTTTTTACATCTTCGTTTATTCCATCACTAATAAATTCTGTAGGGACTCCGATCTTTTTACCTTTTATATCATCTTTAATTGATTTTAAATAATCTTTTTTAGGAATATCAGCACTAGTAGTATCTTTTTCATCTTTACCTGCAATTACATTTAATAAAATAGCTGCATCTTCTACAGATTTTGTAAGAGGACCAACTTGATCAAGTGAAGATGCATAAGCAACTACACCATATCTAGAAACTAAACCATAAGTAGGTTTTAACCCTACAACATTACAAAATGAAGCTGGTTGTCTAATTGAACCTCCTGTATCTGTTCCAAGTGCACATGGGGCAATATCACAAGCTACTGCTGCTGCACTACCACCACTAGAACCACCTGGTACTCTTTCTAAATCCCAAGGATTTTTTGTTTTCTTTATTGCAGAATTCTCTGTTGATGATCCCATTGCAAATTCATCCATATTTGTTTTTCCGATTATAATTGCACCTGCATTTTCTAATTTTTCAATAACTGTTGCATCATAAAATGGAACAAAATTTTCAAGCATTTTTGAAGAACATGTTGTTTTTATTCCATTTGTACATATATTATCTTTTATAGCGATAGGAACTCCACCCATTATTCCTATATCTTCACCATTATCTAAACGTTCTTGCAACTTGGTAGCACGATTATATGCCTGCTCTTTAGTTAAAGTAACATATGCACTAACTTTTTCTTCAACATTTTCAATTCTATTATATACACTATCCAAAACTTCTTTTATTGTAATTTCTTTTTCTTTTATTTTTCTTGCTATTTCGCTTACTGTTAAGCTATATAATTCCATATAATACACTCCTATTCAACTACTTTTGGTACACTAATACATCCACCTTGTGCACTAGGTGCATTTTTTAATATTTCTTCTCTTTTATATGACGGTTTTACATTATCTTCTTTAAATACATTTTGTATATCCAATATATGTGCTGTAGGCTTTACTCCTTCCACATCTAACTTAGCTAATTTATCAGCAAAATCAACTATATTTGATAAATCTTTAGTAAATTTTTCTAATTCATTTTCACTAAATTGTAATTTTGATAATTCAGCAATTTTTTGTACTTCTTCTCTTGATACACTCATTAAAAAGTCCCCCTTTAACATATTAATATATTATACTTTATATAGTAAAATAAGTCAAGGAAAAATAAATAAAAGAAGTTAAAAAAATATTGAAATATCAAGCAAATTCGACATTTCAATATTTATTTCTATATAATTTTTAAAACCCTCTTGAAGCTCCTCCTCCGCCAGAAGATCCGCCTCCACCAGAGAAGCCACCGCCTCCTCCAAAAGGACCTCTTCCACCGAAGCCTCCAAATATAAATATACCTTTACTAGCAAGAAAAATTCTAAGAAATATAAATAGTACAACAAAACCGATTGGAACTAATGCACTTATTACTTCCACGGTTTTATTTTCCTCATAGTTATCAAAACCACCTTCTATACCATACTCATTATATATAATTCCTTGCAACTGCGTAACTACACCTAATACTGCTGTATCATAGTCATTATTTTTCATATATGGTATTGCAACATCGTCAAGTATTCTTCCAGCCTTTGCATCATTTATTGCACCTTCTAATCCATACCCTACTTCAATTCTTACTTTTCTATCACCAGAAGAAATTAACAGTAAAACTCCATTATCCTTTTCTTCACTTCCTATTTTCCAAGTATTAAATAATTCATTTGAATAGCCTTCTATATCTCTTCCTTCTAAATCGGGTACTGTTACTACAACAATTTGTGCTGTTGTAGTATTTTGAGTACTAACAGACATCTCTTGTATAGCACTTTCGGTCGAACTAGAAAGTATATTTGCAAAATCATTTACAAAGAAATTATTTGTTGGGCTATATGATACATTAGCATATATATTAGTGCAAAAAATAAAGAAAATTAATATAACTCCTATAACAATTTTTTTCTTCATAACATACTCCTAGAAATTAACTTCTGGGTTTTCTTTATCTTCATCAGAAACTTCTAAATATTCCACTTTTTCATGTCCAAACATATTAGCAATAATACTACTTGGGAATACTGCTATTTTTTTGTTATATACTGCAACTTCATCATTATAATTTTTTCTTGCAACAGCAATTCTGTTTTCAGTTCCAGAAAGTTCATCCATTAATGATGTAAAAGTAGCGTCTGACTTTATTTCAGGATAATTTTCTACAAGTAAAGTGATATTTCTGCTAAGTTCTGTATTAGCATCTAATTTATCTTGTGTACTTCCTGAACTCATCTTTTCTCTAGAAGCTGTAATCGAATTAACAATATCTAATTCTTGTTTAGTTAAACCTTTAACAGTATTTACTAAATTTGGAATTAAATCAGCTCTCCTTTTTAATTGATTATCTATTTCTGCTTGTTTTTGCTCAATAGACACCTCTAATTTAACAAGTGAATTATTAGTTGAAATAGCCCAAATTGCTACTAAAGCAATAACAGCAACTACAACTAAAATTATTATAGTAGATTTTTTCATATAACTCATCCTTTCAAAAAATATTACTATATTTTAATATATAATATTATATATCAAAACAATATATTAGTCAATTTATATAATTAACCCACATACCATTATATATAACATTAAAATTAATATAAAGTCAACAATATTTTTTTTATTATACAATATTAGAGTATTTTTTCATAATTAGTTATATTAAACACATAATAATAATGGTGATAGTTTGAAAGAAATAAATATAAAAATAAAGCCAAAATAATAGAAAAAGTGCATAATTCCCCCTTACCCCCAAAGAAGTTAATTATACGACGGGAGTTAAATCTGATATTTTTGATGTAATAAATGTTTGTCCTAATATTCCGTTATGACTATTTTTTTATTTAGCCAACATTTTGTAATTTATTATCTTCTTTTCCCATATTTAAAATATTGAATTTATAATATATAGTTATTTC
>CALXJG010000023.1 GCA_944388565.1 uncultured Clostridia bacterium | reverse complement strand
AGAAAAAATTGACAAAAAAATTAAGCACTTTCAATGCTTACATCAATTTTATATTTAATTAACTGTCAAATTCCCGAGATAGGTGGAAACTTAAATACAACATCTTTAAAAAAACTCTCAAGATAAACTTGAGGGAGTAATAAAATTTATTTTATTACTTTTGTTCTATAATAATATTATTATTAGTAGAAGGAAATAATATTAAAATAAAGTTTTATATATTGTAATATTGAAAACATTTTTTTTTTCTGATACAATTATATAATAAAATATAATAGACTATGTGTTTGTTATACGAGGTGATTATATGAAAATAAAAGGGGATAAAGACTATTCTGAGATAATGAATTTGCCTAAAAAGACTATTCCTACTGATGGAAATTTACCACAAAGACAAGAGTATTTTTTAGAAAAAATACAAGATGAAGCAAAGTATAGACAGGCAATTGAAAAAAATAAATTATCAAGTAAAAGATATAGAGTAACTAATATTCCAATAAGGGTTGATAACGTTCTTGATACAACAGTTGTTTTAAATAAAATATTAAAAGATATTTATATTAGATTTCAAGTAATGAGTGGTAATATAGTTGATGACAAAATAGTCTTTTCTGATAACGGGCTTGAAGATAATATACAAAGTTCAGAAGAAAAGGATATGAATAAAAAGAAATCTGAGATACAAAGTGGACTTAAAGAAAGACAAGAAGCAAAGAAAAGAATGGCTAATAAAATAAATAGACAATTAATAGAAATAAACAATCTGGGTACAGTTATTAACTATGGAAGACATTATAAATTAATGTCTGATATGGAATATGAAAATAAAATAATATATAATTTTTTAGAATTATATAAACAGGGAAAATTACATAGAAAGATGATACCAGTTCATTGGTGTGTAAAATGTAAAAGTGCACTAGAACAAAATGAGATGGTAAATGATAATTTAAAGGTAAGCAATTATTATATATTATATAAAGTATTAAGAGAAAAAGATGATATATTCGAAAAGTATGGTAATCCAGAAGAACTTTATTTCATAGCAACAACTATACTTCCTTGGACAATGACTGTAAGTGAAAACATAGCCCTTGCTAAAGAAGAGAAATATAGTTTAATACAAGTATATGAAAACGGAGCAAAAAAATATTTTATTGTTGCAAGTGACAAGGTTGAAGAATTTATGCAATATAACTTTTACATAAAATATGTTGTATTGGATGAATTTGAAGCCTCAAAACTTACAAAAGTAGTTTGTTCTAACCCACTAAATTACACAAAAAAAGTAAAAGTTATTGTGGCTCCTAAAAAACTAGTTTATGTTGATGAGAAAAATACTAGTGGAATTAGAATTGTATCATCAGGTGCAACTTATTTAGATTATTTAATTTTTAAAGATTATGCTGTAGGACATTTAAGAAGTGGATTAGATGAAAACGGAAAAACAACTCCTATTGCTTTAGTATATAATAATACATTTTATAAAGAAGTAGGAGAGAAAATAGTTAAGTTTTTAAAAGATAATTCTTTTATATATTATTCTAATGAAGTAAAAACATCAATACAAAAATGTAAAAAATGTGATGAAGAACTAATATATAGAATAATACCAGAATGGTATCTTGTAAAAGAAAATAAAATATCTCAAGAAGAAATTGATAAATTAATTTCAAAAGTGAGTGCAAATGAAAAATATAAAAAAGAGGAGTTAATAGCACAAATAAATAAAATAAATCAGCAAGAAAAAGTAGTTGTATCAAATAACAAATGTATTGGACTTCCAGTACCAGTATTTTACTGTGCTGAATGTAATGAACTTATTGTAAATGAGACAACAAATAAGCTTATAAGTAAATTATTCCAAGAAAAAGGAATAGATGCTTGGTATAAAGAGACACCAGAACAAATACTTCAAGGTCAAGTTGCTTGTCCAAAATGTAGATGTACTTTTTTATTTAAAGATACAGGTAACCTAAATGAATTCTTTAAATATATGTCTATGGATATGGTTGATGATGATAATAGTTATAAAGATATAAGTATTGAAAGTAGAACTAATTTCTACCGAAAATTAAAGTGGCTTAGTTTTTCTGATTCTTTTGAAAAACGAATTGATGATATATATAAAATAATGGTACATTCTGATGTAGAAGAAAATATGAAACCAGCTCCTATAAATATATTAGATATAAATCCAGATGAGATACCAAAAAAATCTAAAAATAAAAATCAAAAAGATGTAAGTATCGGCGAAGATAAAGAAATTAAATCTGAAGTGGCAGTTAAAAAAATTGCTACTAAATATGGAACAGATATATTAAGATTATGGGCTATTTCTAAAGCAAATGAAAATAGTATAAAACTAAATGAACATTATATAATAAATACTGACAAAGCTTACAAGAATATAAGAAAAACATTTAAATTTTTATTATCTAATCTTACAGATTTTAACCCTTTAAAAAACTATGTTAATGTATTAGATAGACAAGATTTAGATATATATATGTATGGTATTGCAATGAAATATAATGTACAGATATATGATGCATATAATAATTTAGAGTTAAAAAAGGTTTATGATTTACTTACAAAGCTATGTAAAAATGAACTTTGTGCAAAATATTTTGAGGCAATAAAATATAGATTATATGTACTAAAACAAGATAGTAAAAAACGTAGAAGTACCCAATCTACTATGTATGATATATTAATGTATTTAGTTATATTCTTTGCTCCAATATTACCATTTACTTTAGAAGAGATATGGCAATATATATGGCATAAAGATGCAAGTGAGGAACAAAATATACTTGTTTTTAGACAACCCTTAGTAAGAGAAGAAATTGATACAACAAAAGAAACAGAAAAATGGGATAGAATATTCCGTATAATAAACGTAGCAAGAAAACAAATAAATAAAGCAAAAAATGATAAGATAATAAAAAATAGTTTAGAAGCTATGGTTACTATGAATGTAAAAAAAGAAAATAAAGAATTTATAGATAAAAGTTTTGATGACATATATTTATCACTTAATATATCTGAATTAAAAGTTGTAGAATCAGAAGAGGAAAGTGTAGAAGTTACAAAACATGAAGGAGTACAATGTGCAATGTGTCATCAGTATTCTATATATATAGGTAGAGATTTAAAATATAGATATATTTGTCCAAGATGTGCTGAGGTTATGGAAGGACATTACGATAATTAGTATATAAAGATACATACTGTTATGGTGTGTATCTTTTATTTGACTAAAATTACAAAAAATGCTATACTAAATCTATTAAATATGAATAAATTGGAGGTAAAAATGACTATTGAAACTTTAGTATCAACAATGAATTTAAAAAATAAAGAAGAACATGAAAAGCTAATAAAAAATATGAATATAAAAGGAAAATCTATAACTATAAATCAAATAACTAAAAATGATATTGAAATTTTCTCAAGCATAGAAGGTAAAAATAGAGTGATTTCATTTAAAGAAAAAGGTTTAAGTAAAAGTAGAAATAAAGCTATTAAAAATTCTATTGCAGATATTTGTGTTATAGCAGATGATGATATGTTATATTATGATAACTATGAAAACATAATATTATCTGCATATGATAAGTATAAAGAGGCAGATATAATAGCTTTTTGTGTTGATACTTCTAACAAGGAAAGACCTTTACATAGATTAAACGAAGGTAAACTTGGTTTTAAAGATACACTTAAATTAGTTTCTGTACAAATTACTTTTAGAAGAGAAAGTTTTCTAAAAAATAATTTAAAATTTAATGAATTATTTGGAGCTGGTGCTAAATATAATTGTGGAGAAGAAAATATATTACTTGCAGATGCTTGTAGATTAGGAATGAATATATATTTTGTTAATGAAACAATAGGTAGTGTTTCTAATGAGACAAGCACATGGTGGGATGGAGTATTTGATGAAAAATATTTTAATACAAAGGGTGCATGTTATTATATGATAGATAAAGACAACTTCTTAGAAATTGCTACTGATTTTGCAAATAGAAAGTATGATTTGTATAAAGATAATTATTCAAAAGAGCAAGTAATTAGTTTTATGATAAATGGAAAAAATGAGTTAGAACATTAATACATGAAAAGAGGTTAAATAAAATGAGAGCACCAATACAAGTTTTAGTAATTTTGTACAAAAAAGAAAAAGAAGAAATATTATATTGCGTAGGATTAAGAAGTAGCAAAAATATATGGCAATTTGTGGCTGGGGGTGCAGAGGATAAAGAGACACCTATAGAAGCAACAGTTAGAGAATTAAGAGAGGAAACAGGTATAAATATAAAAGAAGAAGATTTAATAGTCTTAGATTCTAAGGCTACTATTCCAGTAGTAAATGTAACTGGAACTTATACTTGGGGTAAAGATGTTTTTGTCGTTCCTGAATATGCTTTTGCAGTAAATGCCACAAATTTTCAAATAAAGCTTTCAAATGAACATACAGAGTTTAAATGGCTAAAATATGATAAAGCAATGGAGATTCTTACTTATGATAGTAATAAAACTGCTTTATGGGAATTAAATGAGAAATTAAACAATATATAAGGAAGGAATATGTATGAACTGGAATCAAATGTTGCCCGAATTAGACGTTTTTAATTTAAGTGATAGTCTAAACTTTTATACAAAATTAATTGGATTTCATATTGTGTATGATAGAAAAGAGGATAAATTTGCTTTTTTGCAACTAGAAAATGTACAACTTATGATACAACAAATAGATAAGGAAAATAATAAATGGCAAACTGGAAAGTTAAGCTATCCTCTTGGAGTTGGAATTAATTTTCAAATAGAAGTATCTAATGTAAATGATATATATAATAGATTAAAAAAAGTAGGTTATAAAATATTTGAAGATATGGAAGAACATTGGTATAGAAAGGATAATATCTTAATTGGTTGTAGAGAATTTTTAGTACAAGATCCAAATGGATATCTACTAAGATTTAGTCAAGATTTAGGAAATAAAAACTTAATATAGTTTAAAAGATAATATATAATTCATAAAAATAAAGTCGAATAATATAATGTATTAAACATTTATTGTTTGATTTTTTTGAGGTGAGTTATGAATAAAAGTATTAAAAGATTATTAGCATTTATCTTAGTTATTATAATTACATCATCACAAGTATTTGGAGCAAGTTATATATATAAAGTAGATAAAGAAAGTAGTAGTGTTGAAAAAATTGCTCCTATAGAAAGTAGTATTAGTACATCACTTACTTTATCTCCACCGGAATTTAATTTTCAATCTGTATCACAAATACTTATAGAGCCAACCACTGGTACGGTATTATATGCTAATAATGAAAATGAAAGATTATTACCAGCTTCAGTTACAAAGATAATGAGTTTACTTTTAATAATGGAACAAATAGATAGTGGAAAGTTGGCATATACAGATAAGATAAAATGTAGTGAAAATGCTTCAAAAATGGGAGGATCACAAATTTGGTTTAAAGAGGGAGAAGAACTAACAGTTGAAGATTGTTTAAAAGCAATATGTGTTGTTTCTGCAAATGATGTAACTGTAGCAATGGCCGAACATATAGCAGGTAGCCAAGAAAATTTTGTTAAAATGATGAATGAAAAGGCAAAAGAACTTGGAATGGAAAATACATGTTTTAAAAATGCACATGGAATAGATGAAGAAGGTCATTACACCACTGCAAAAGATATTTCAATAATGTCAAGAGAATTAATAATAAAACATCCAGATATATTAAAATTTACCTCAATATGGATGGATACATTAAGAGATGGAACATTTGGACTTACAAATACAAATAAACTAATTAGATTTTATGAAGGTGCAAATGGATTAAAAACTGGTTCAACTTCTCAGGCATTATTTAACCTTGCTTCGACAGCTACTAGAGATGGAACAACTTTTTTAGCAGTAGTTATGAAAGCTCCAAGTTCAGCCATAAGAGCTGAAGAATCTACTCAATTATTAAACTATGCTTTTTCTAATTTTGAAATTCAAAACGTATATGAAAAAAATGCTGTAATAGAAGATAAAATCATAGATAAATGTATAACTGATACTGCTCAAATAGCTATACAAGAAAATGTAACAGTTTTAAAAAATAAAGGGAGTAAAGTAGAAACTGAAGAGATAGTAAGTTATAACGATAACATTAAGGCACCAATCGAAGCAAATACTGTAGTTGGTACAATTCAAATTATTGATAAGACAACAAAAGAAGTACTGGGCGAAAAAAACATAATTGTATTAAATGATATAAAGAAATCAGGATTTTTAGACTATATGAAGAAATTATTTAAAGTGTTATTATTTAATATTGATGATAACGAATTAATTGTATAAAAAAGTATTTAAATATCGAAATATACTTGTAATGTTTCACGAATGTTACAAGTATATTTCACATTTTTAACAATTCATTTTACCAATAAAATTGATAAAAAAAATTATTGATTTTTATAAAAAAAAGATATATACTTTTTTATAATTAAGATTAATTTTGGAGGTATGATACAAATGATAGGAATGAGTCAAATTAAAAAGAAAATGATGCAAGGAATCTTTATTGGCGTTGGTATTGGAGTAGTAGGAATTGGACTTACTATTTGGTGGGCTATTAGTACAATTAAGTCTTATGAGAATGGTACTAATAAGAATTATTTAGCTAACTATACAAAACCAGTTACTATGCTTACTAAAGACGTAGTACAAGGTGAAGTTATCACTGAAGATATGGTTACAGATTCAACAAGAGTACACATAAACACAGTACCTTCTGGTGCATTTACTTCTGCAGGAGAAGTAATAGGAAAAGTTGCAAAATATAGTATTGCAGCAAGTGTTCCTCTTACAGAAAGTATGCTTACAGATGAAATTATAGCTGCAGATATAAGAAGCCAAGAAGTAAATACTGTATTAATGCCAAGTGACTTACAAGAAAATGATAGTGTTGATATAAGAATAATGTTCCCTAATGGAACTGACTATATTGTTTTAGCTCAAAAACAAGTAAAAAGAATTGAAGGCGAAACAATGTGGTTAGAACTTGGAGAAGATGAAAGATTATTACTTAACGCAGCAATGGTAGACTCTTTCTTAGAACAAGGAACAAAATTATATGCAACAAAATATGTTGACCAAGACGCCCAAATAAAAGTTAGCGATGACGCTGCAGTAAAAGCTGAAGGTTATGTTAGTGAGCAAATCAAAAAACAACTTACAGAAATCCAAACAGCTGATGAGACAAAATTAACTTCAATATTATTTGGCCTTATAAAAGATTATAAAAACTTTGCAACTACTGTATCAAGAACAACAGAAAACTATCAACCTAATACACAAGTAATGAATTTAATCAAAAATAACACAGACATCGTAGATCAAGCAAAAGATAAATTATCTGAAGAAGCTAGAGCAAATATAGAAAATGCTTTAAGTGAATACGAAAGTAAAAATAGTGAAAAATACGGTGGCGTAGTTTCTGGTTCACAAAATGCAATAAGTTCACAAAAAAATCAAAGAGATCAATTAGTTAATGGAACATTAGAATAGTTAAATAAACTTAGGAGGAAAAAAGATGCCAGTTATTGGATTAATAGGATATGTAGATAAGTACGATTTTGCTATTAATTTAGCTAAAACAATTAATATAATGAATAAATCTGTACTAGTTGTTGATGCTACTTTAGATAGAAAATTAAAATATATCGTACCAGCTTTAAATAATATTGGAAAAGCATATGTTACTCAATATAATAATATAGATTTTGCTGTAGGTTTTGACAGCATGCATGATGTTGAAAACTATATGTGTGATCAAGGAATAAATATAGGATTATATGACTATATCATAATTGATATGGATAGTCCTAGATCATATGAGTTCTTTAGAACTAGAGGAATTGATAAAATGTACTTCTTTATTACAACAAGTGTTTTATCAGTTGCAAAAGATAGGGAGATTATAAAAGCTATAAGAGTATATAATCAAGATGAAATAAAAATGACGAAAGTTTTGCATAAATCTTTTATATCTAGAGCGGCAGAAGATTATTTTGAAAGTCAAATATCTGATTATAACGTAAATTGGCAAGAACCAACATATGAAATACCAGATGATGAAATTGATAGACAAGTAAATACAGATTCACAATTTAGTGGAATAATAAATATAAAAAAACATAGTAAAATATATATTAGCACAATAGCTGATATGACAGCTGAAATTGTTGATGATGTAACATCTAAAGAAGTTATTAAGGAAATTAAAAGGAGGAAGGACTAATGGCAAGAATAGTATTTTGGGGACCTGATATGGCTATGACTGGTAATACACATGCTGCTATAGCTGTTAGTACTTTAATGGGAATTGTACATAAAACTAGTTGTTTGCTTATGCAAGGTAACTACAATTCAAAAAAGGTTGAATCGGCTTATACTCCATATGATCAATTAAAACAAAGTGGAGTTTTAGAAAATTCGAATTTAGGTGTTAGTGCACTTATAAGACTTGTTACTAGTAATAAACTTACAGCAGATGCAATACAAAACTATGCAAAACCTGTACTAAAAGGAAGATTAGATGTATTATACGGAATGACTGCTAAAGATAAAGAAGGTTATAGTGATTTAGTTAACAATTTACCATATATAACTAGAAAAGCAGCTGAAATATATGATGTTGTTTTTGTAGACTTACCAAAAGGTTGCAATGAACAATATATAAAAGATACATTAGCAGATGCTGAAGTTGTAGTTTGTATTACTAACCAAGATGAAGTTAAATTTGAAGAGTTTTTTGATAAAGTTAATAACATGGAAGAACTAAAGGATAAAAATAAAATTTTAGTTGTTTCTGATTATGAACCAAAATCAAGATTTAATCTTTCTAATATACGTATAAAATATAAAATAAAAGATCAGTTATATGCTGTACCACATAACTATCTTTTTGCAGATGCATGTAATATGGGAAATGTTGTTGATTATTTTTATAGAAATATTAATGCTGAACCTAAAGATTATAATGGACAATTTATACTTCAAGTAAATGAAATAGTAGAAAAAATATTTGAGATGGCAAAATTAAGAGATAATTAAATGGAATAGAGAGGTGATATAATGACAGTTGCATTTATATTTAACTTGTTACTTATAATTTTATTAATAGGTTTCGTTATTGCTTTTTTTGTATATAAAGTTAAAAAGACTGATAAAAAAGAAAATAACTTAACAGACCTATCAAGAGAAAAAGAAAAATATAGTATTGAGAAAATGAAAGAGTACATAAAGAAGCAATTCGATGAAATTACAAGAATGAACTTATATGACCTTGCATTATCTGAGGAAGAGTTTGAAAGAAGAAAAAATGTAAAATATGAATTAAAGAAGGCTTTAAGAGGTGCAGGTTATGCAGATAAGAGTGATAAAAAATATGTTAAAACTCTTATGTTTGACTTACTAAGAAACAACTATAAGGTAAATGCATATAACATAAACAATGCTATTCCATTTGATGATGTTGAATCTCTTACTCCTCAAGATAAGTTTGAAATACTAATGCATATATATAAAAAAGCATATAAAGCAGAAGCTTTAACGCAACTCATAACAAAATATAATTTGGATTTTCCAAAATATGAGTTTGATCCAGAAGTTTCTTCTTATGTTATAACTGAAGCAGAAATCAGTAATATTTTTGCTACAGAAGTATCAGAAGATACTTTAAGTTTTGATGATAAACTTGAAATTGTTGTTCAAAGAATATATCAAGAATATAAAGGATATAGTGTAGTAGATGACATCAGAGATATGAATATTGATGGTGTATCTGGTGGTGTATCTGGTATACCTCCTTCTTTCTTGGATCAATTATCTGATATGGACGACTACATAGAACAAATGAAGGGTAGAAAAATGCCAATGTCATACGATAGTGTATGGATATTCTATAAAGGTAAAGCTACATATTTATCTTTCCTTTCATTTGGAAGCGAAGCTGAACTTAAAAGAGTTTGTCAAAATATATATAAATATAATAACCCAGGACAATTATCAGAATCTGTTGGTTATAAGATAAATGAAATGAAAGATGGTTCTCGTGTTGTTGTATTAAGACCAAACTTTTCAGAATCTTGGGCATTCTTCGTAAGAAAATTTGCTCCACCAACACTTATTTCACCAGAACAATTACTTATTCATAAGAATAAAGAGAATGTTATTGAATTACTTAAATACCTAATTAGAGGTGCTAGAGTAACTGCGATAACTGGTGAACAAGGTTGTGGTAAAACAACACTTTTGATGGCTGTTATGAAATTTTTGTATCCAACAATTACAATTCGTGTACAGGAAACAGCGTTTGAGTTACACTTAAGAAAAATTTATCCATATCATAACATACTATCTTTAAGAGAAACAGATACAATAAGTGGACAAGAAGGTCTAGATGTTCAAAAGAAAACAGATGGTGGTGTTAACATCCTTGGTGAGGTTGCTACTGATCCCGTTGCTGCTTGGATGATTCAAATGGCCCAAGTTGCATCAAAATTTACATTGTTTACTCACCATGCTAAAACATTCCCTAACTTAATTACAGCTCTTAGAAACTCGCTTTTAAAAATAGGAATGTTTAATTCTGAAAATGTTGCAGAAGTACAAGTTGTACAAGTTATAAACTTTGATATACACTTAAAAAGAGGTGTAGATGGTACAAGATATATTGAAAGAATTACAGAATGTATCCCACTAGAAAAGAAATTTAACTACAATAATGATTATAGAAAAGCAAAAGATTTAAATGGTAAATTAGACGCATTTATGGATAATGCAGTTGAATATTTTGGTCATATGACACAAAATGGAAATTACACATATAGAAATATTGTTGAATTTAATGACGGAGAATATGTCTTCACAAATCCAATATCTGAAGAAAACATTAAAGCTATGAGAGAAAATATGTCAGCAGAAGACGTAAGAGCATTTGATGATTTCATAGATACTGCTTGGAGGTGATAATATGGTTACAAATATAGCGATTGCCCTTATTGCACTTTCAGCAGTTGGATTACTTGGAGTTATAATATACTATAAACTTATACGTCATAAATACAGAAAGAATTCAGCGTTATATAATAAAGATAAGCTTGTGGTAAAAGAAAAGAGAAATTATAAAGATATGTTTGATAAATTTTATCAAATTGTATACTTAACTTTTACCAAAATGCCGGTAATAAAATATTATACAAAGAAAACTAGACTAAAATTAGAAATGACTAATGACTATACAGAATATGAGCTAAGAAGAAGAGCTGGAAGAACAATGATTAGAGCTGTTGTTTTTATGTTTGTATCATT
Source organism: uncultured Clostridia bacterium (assembly GCA_944388565.1). Lineage (GTDB taxonomy): Bacteria > Bacillota > Clostridia > TANB77 > CAG-465 > CAG-465. The sequence goes on along the minus strand of CALXJG010000023.1, from coordinate 8,255 downwards.
GTTTGTATTCCTTAATTTAGTTGATGATCTATATATGTCATTAATAGTTATAATAGGCGTTTTAATCGTAACAGAAAAAGTTATTGATATAGGTATTACATCTGTATCAGAAAAAATGTTAAAACAAATGCCAGAAGCTTTTACTAGTATCAGACACGCTTTCCATGAACATGGAATGGTAGAAGAAGCTTTTAACACAGCAATTGATGATTTGGGGGATAAAGAAATTGTACCACAGCTTAGAAGAATAAAAGAAGCTATGGTTTCTGAAAATCCTGAAATTGAACTTGAAAGATATTATGATACAGCACCAAATAGATTCCTAAAGTTATTTGCTGGTGTATCATATCTTACACTAGATCTTGGTGATAGAAAAGTAGATGGAACTTCAGTATATCTTAAAAACTTAAATAATATATTAAGTGATATATATCTAGAAATATTAAAAAGAGATAAAATTAACTACATGTTTAGAAGTTTAACAATTATAGCGGTAGTACCTTTAGTTGCTATTAAACCGTTACAAGCATGGGCAGAATCAAACTTCCCAGCACTTATGAATTTCTATGATAGTAGTATTGGCTTCTTTGTACAATCTTTAATTATAGTATCAATATTTATATCATATTTGATGCTTAGAATAATTAAAGAAGATGTAGAGGAAATAAAATTTGATAGGGTTGCTAGTATTAAATGGCAAGAAAAATTATATAATATAAGATTTGTTAAGCTAATAGTAGATGCTTTCAAAACAAGAGAAAATACAAGAAAATATAGAAAAGAAACAGCCCTTATTAAAAATACGAATGCATATTTAACAATTGAGTGGTTATATGTAAATAAACTTACAGCAGCAGTTGTTGCATTTATTGCATCACTTATATTGCTTCTTAATATGCAACGTATAGATGTATCAGCTATATATAATAGAATTAGTGAAGAATTTTTATCATTTGGTAAGCTTAGTGCTGAACAACAAGCAGCAGCTGAGGCTATTAATAGAACTGATAGAGAATATATTGAAAAATATAAAAATCAAAATGTAACAAAAGAAGAGTTAGCCGCACAGATGGTTGATCCTGTAACTGGTGAGGTTGATAACGCTTCTGTAGATAGAATTTATTCAAAAATAGAAAGTATAAAACAATCCTATCTTAAATTCTGGCAAGTATTCACTGCATTGTTTATTGCTTGGATTGCATATATGATGCCAACATTTATCTTATACGTTAAGAATAAGATAAGAGAAATGGAAAAAGAAAACGAGATAATGCAATTCCAATCTATAATCTTAATGCTTATGTATATTGATAGAATAGATGTACAAACAATACTTGAATGGCTTTCTAGATTCTCTTATGCTTTTAAAGAACCAATTGAAACATGTTTAAATAACTATGAATCTGGTGCTGAAAAAGCATTGGATGATTTGTATGAGGCAGTTCCATATAAAGATTTCCAAAGAATAGTTGAACAATTAAAATCAGCCGTTGAAAGGATACCTGTTAGAGCAGCATTTGATGAACTTGAAACAGAAAGAGCTTTCTTCTATGAAAGAAGAAAAGAAGGAAATCAAAGACTTATTCAAAAGAAAGTTACAATGGGTAAAGCTTTAGGATTTACTCCTATGGTACTACTAATTGGTGGTTACTTGGTAGCTCCACTTATGATTGTAAGTATAATGCAAATGATGAGTTACTTTAGTAATATGTCATTTTAAAAATAATTATTAATTGTATGTAAAGGAGGGAAAGTAATATATGGATAACGCACAAAAAGCTATAATGATAGGTGTTGGATTATTTATAACAATTATAATCATAGCAGCAGTAATGTTAATAACAGGAATGGGACAAGATATGCTTGTAGAAGGTCAACAACAAGTATCAAATATTAGTCAGAGTTTACAAGCACAACTTACAGCTGACTTTGATGAATCAACTGTAACAGGTGCTCAAGTTATAACAGCAATAAAAAGATATTATAAAGATGAAACTATGGCTTTAATAGTTGATAATGGTACAGGCATTTCAAGCTATGGAAAAGTAAATCCAACTAATTATACAGCAGGTAATAATTATACTGGGTATACAGATGTTGAAGCAACAACTGAAAATAATCCAGTAGGTGTTGGAAAATTATCTGATGCTGCTGATTCAAGTACATATGTGCCATCAACTGCACAATTTAATGCTCATTTAATAAAAATAAAAAATTCTGATAATGTTATCGGATTATATTTCGAAAGAAAATAAGGGGGAAGATAAATGGATAACGCACAAAAGGCTATAATGATAGGCGTTGGATTATTTATAACAATCATAATCATAGCAGCAGTAATGTTAATAACAGGAATGGGACAAGATATGCTTGTAGAAGGTCAACAACAAGTATCAAATATATCTAGTAGTTTACAAGCACAACTTACAGCTGACTTTGATGAATCAACTGTAACAGGTGCTCAAGTTGAAACTGCAATAAGAAGATATTATAAAGATGAAACTATGGTATTAATAGTAAAAAATGGTTCTACAGTTACAAATTATGGTAAAGTTACAGCAACAGTTTCAAATGATTACACTACAACAAGTGTAACATCATCTAGTTATACACCAACAGGAGTTGGTTCTTTAAGTGATACTGCTAATGCTGGAACTTATGTACCATCAACTGCTAAATATAAAGCACATCTTATAAAAATCGCAGGTTCCGACAATGTAGTTGGTTTATACTTTGAAAAATAAAAGTAAGACTTTAAAAAGGTATATAATTATACTAAATAGTTATATACCTTTTAAAGTATATATATGTTTTAAAAATTATTTATGTATTAAGTGATTTTTAAAGCATATATGAAAAGGGGTGATCTTAATGGATGAAAGTGCACCAATGAGGGCAATTATGATAGGTGCTAGTGTTTTTGTAACAATTGCGACTATTACAGGAGTTTTGGCGTATTATAGTTCTGCTAAAGATTTAGTAAATGTAATTGGAACAGGTACAGATATAGGAGCAGAATATGCTAATTATGTTGAAAACATATTATTAAAAACTGAAGATAATGTAGAAATAAGAGGAACAGATGTCATTAATCTTCTAAACTATTTTTATATGGATGAAAAAGCGAAAATTGATGTTACTTACATACGTCAAGATCATTCATTTGAAGAGTATACTAATGTTGATACTAGTGATAAACAAACAGTTATAAAAAGTTATAATACAAATCTGGATGAAAAATTGTATAATCAAGCAATTAATTTAATAGTGCCTACACAAAAATTTACAATGAAAAAGTCTACTAATAATGATGTTTTAGTTGTAGAAATAAGTTATAAAATATAAATTAGGAGAAATATATGGAAGATAGTTTACAAAGAGTATTTTCAATAATAATAGCTGTAATAATATTCTTTTTGTTGCCTTTATATATTGCCTTTGAAAAGAAAGATGATATATCATATTCACTTGCTTTGAAAATAACTACAAATTTTGCAAATGATGTTAAAAATAAAGGTTACTTAACTTTAGATATGTATAACAAGTTTATAAATGATTTAGCAGTAAGTGATAATGCTTATGATATAACTCTTGAGCATGTAGCAAAAAAATATAATCCTGTAATATATTCTTATACAGATGATACATATAAAGAAATAGCAGCAACTTTTGATTATAATTTGTATAAAAATCAATATCAAAATGATAAAGTTATAAAAGACTCATATGGAAATACTTATGGCAATTTAGTTTTAGCGTATGAACTTTCTGAAGAAAGATATACTGGTGATCAAATAATAAGAATGTTAGAAGAGGCTAGAGAAAAAGAAGAAAGTTTAAATGGAGCAGATATTACAGATGTAAATGAATATTCTCGTATAGATATTTCGGATATATCTTTAATTTCTGGGTTATATAAGATTGATGATGTTAGTTCACCAACTGGAAAGTCAATCGTTTATCCAATGAATAAAGGTGATCAGTTTACAGTTATAATAAGAAATACAAATACTACAATTGCTTCAGTATTATTTAGTACTTTAACTTTTGGAGCAGACACTGGAAATAATATGAAAGTATATATAAATTATGGTGGTACTATACAAAATGAATCATATCGTTATTCTTCAATAGATATGTAAAATTAACTTGGAGGTGAATATTTTGGATGATGCATCAAATAAAGCACTAACTATTGCGGTTGGTGTACTTATAACTATAATAGTAACAAGTGGTGTATTATTTTCAATAGCACAAATGCAACAGATATATTCTCAAGTATATGAAACTGATGTATCGATTCAAAATAGATTTGATGAATTTGATACATATAGAGAAGGCAGTATTATAAAAGATGGTTATACTTTTAACGGAAACGTTAAAACTGGAATAGAAATGGTAAATGCAATAAATAGATATATGAATGACACTATAGTAAGATTTAGATTTAAAAATGTTGATTATTCTACACCAGAAGCAAAACAACAACTTATAGGTCTTGTAGATGAGTCAACGTTATATGTAACAACTGTGGATGAAAGTTCAGGATTTATAACAATTGTTTTTTCTGTATATTAGATAAGGAGGTAAAATATGGAAGATTCAGCACTTGAAGCACTCTATACTGGAGCATATATATTTGTATTTATAGTTGCTCTTACAATAACAATATATTTATTTAGCTCAATAACTAACTTTGCTGATCTTGCATATGAGTATAATAATGATGTGCAAAGTGGAGCAACAATTGTGGATACACCGGTTGAACAAGATTTATTACTTACTATAGATGAGGTTATATCATATTATTATAATTACGTTGTAAGAGATTTATATGGTAGTGATGCTATAAATTCAGGTATGACAAGTGACAACACAGCAAGTGTTACTAGATATAATGTGAGTATAGAAGGATTAATGGATTTGCCAACAGATACAACTATAAAAGATGTATATTCAATACTTGCTAAAGATGGTAAGGATACAAGATATGCATTAACTTATGATAATGTAACTTACGATAATCAAAATAAAGTAAAAATTGTAGATATCACAATAAAGAGAGTAACTAACATAGAATATTTTTAATAGAGGAGGGAAATATACTTGAAAGATAATTTAAGCATAGTTATAGTAATGTTAGTCTTTGTAGTCTTGATGGTTATATTCCCTTTATATAATCATTTTGAAAGACAAGATGATATGTCATATAATTTAGCACTAAAAGTTACAACAAATTTTGTAGATGAAGTTATTAATTCAGGTTATATAACTCAAGCAATGTATGATAATTATATCGCAAATCTTGCTAATACAGGAAATTTATATGATATAGAGTTAGAGGTACATAAAAGAACTTACACGAAAGATCCATATGCAATAGCAAATGGTGTTAATATAGCAGATGCACCATTTATAGAGCAATATTATATAGATTATAACAAAGATATTTTTGAAGAAAATACTGGTGAAGTTATAACTACTTCAGATGTGGGTAGTGTTGATAAAAAGGTTTTAAAGAATGGTACATATTATTTAGATGTTGGTGATCAAATATATGTTAAGCTAAAAAATAGTAGTACAACTATGGCTGGAGCTATTTTTAATCTTATAGTTCCTACATCTTCTATTGAAAGAATAAAAATAAATTATGGTGGAATTGTTAAAAATAACGCTTGGGAAGAGACTGCTATTAGTGATTTGATACAAGAAAATATATATATTGAAATAGATTTAAATAAAAATTTAACAGTACAAGAAGAAGATGGTTATCCAACATATGTAATGAATAATAATGAAAAAGTAAAATATGATGTTAAAATTCAAAATTATACTGATGATATAAACGATATCCCAACTATGCTAAAGGATAATATAAAGTTAGTAGGGTTTGGAAATGAAAATAAGTTTTCACCTATTAGTGTTGAAAAGAAAATAGGTGCTGCAGATACGTGGACTGTTACTTTTGAGTTAAAATCAGATAATTTAGATTCGTTATATACTAGTGGAGATGTAGTACTTTGTAGTGCAAATTTACCAAATAATGTATTTCATGGTAAAATATCTTCTAATCCTAGTATATCAAGTAAGGATTATATAAAAGTAAAGAAAAATAGTACTTCGGGTTCTGGTGGAACAGGAGAAGAATTAAAACAACCGGAAATTACAGGTCCATATATATTAGGAGAAATTAGTAGTAAAGTTTTAGTTGGAAGTACTGTTACATATAAAGTTAATTATTATGATAAAACTACTATAAATATAAATGCTAGTAATATGTCTGAATATATAAAAGAAGAAGGTTTTACTTATACAAGAAGAACATTTACTGAAGATAAAAATAAAAAAGAAATAAAAATTGTATATACAGGTGTAAAAGGAATTCCAAATGATTATGCTAAATTTACTTTACTTGCTGGTTGGGGAACAATTGGAGATTCTACTTTACAGTCTATAATGATTTCAAAACCTATATATCAAGAGTATAAAGATATGAAAGAAAACTTTATATATAATTTATTCTATGGAGGATACGAAAGAGTGCCGCTTACATCTGAAGTCTTAACATGGTACTCATTACCAGGATATACTGGAGAAGAATATGTTAGTGCATTTATGTTTAGTGATGAAATGAAAAATATGAATCTTACTGGTAAAGAGGCAATTAGAAGAGCATATAAAATTGCATTAATGCAAGAGCCAAGTCAAAGTGATATATCTTGGTGGTATACAAAATCAATCTATGGCACATGGGATGAAAACAATTATTCAGCAGAAGTAAATAGAAATATAATAAAAGCAATAGCTACTTCTGATACTGCCCAAAGTATTTATAGAAGATACTTGGGAGAATAGAAAAAGAAAGGAGATAGGCTATATGTATTAATATAGCCTATAATATCATATGAAAATTACAGATTTATCTTTAATATTTATTGGTGTAATTCTTCCTTTAATAATAGTTGTATATATAAATGTTTCATTTACAATAAAAGCTCAGGAGCAAGAAGTATATTATCAGCAGATAATTGATTCTGCAGTGCAAGATGCAACAAATGAAATGAAACAAGTAGAAAATGAAGATTCTAGTATAGATTATGGCTATTCAGGAACAGAAAATAAAAAAATAAGCGTTAATGCACAAATAGCTGTAGATACATTTTTTAATTCATTATACAATAATTTTGACATAAAGGGAAATGATGCAGCTGAAAAATATTTACAATTATTTGTTCCAGCTATAGCAATACTTGACTATGATGGTGTGCAAGTATCTTCAATTGAAAGATTTACATCAGGTGGTACTGAAACTATGCAACATGCATTAAAACCAAAAAGATTTTACTCATATACATACACAATAGTTAAAAATGTTGATGGAAGCTATTCTATGGTAGATGGATTATCAACTTCAAATAATGCTGTTTCATATCATGAAGTTGATTTTACAATGGACGATTATATAACTCATAGAGTATCAAATAAAGGACTTGGTTATAATAGTTTTGATGAAGCAACTACAAAATCATTTTACCTAAGTGATACAAATAATAATAGTGAGCTTATAGGAAGTGATATAACAGATCCTTTATTATTAGATGAAGTAGTAAATAAACTTAGTTCTATAAGAAGAGATATTATAGTAGATACAGTTGTAAAAGAATTATCATATGCAACTAATAATAATAATGCATATGCTAGAAGTGCTGGTATTACATATAGCTTTTCATTTCCAACTACTTCACAAGAGGATATGTATGCTTCAATTGAAAATGTTGGGCTTGTTGCCTTTGTTCAAGGTATTTCAGTGGGTAATAAATACTTAAATACTAAAGCTTTTGGAATAACTAGATTAACACTTGCAACTAGATATTATTTTACAGTGCCTAGTGCAGATTCTAAGTTTAATATAAATTTATATCATAAAGACAAGAATTGTCCTGAATATCAATTAGCTAATAAAGAGAAAATGACACCGGAATATACACTTACAAAACAACAAGCTGCTTCAATGACTGTTAAGTGTCAAGTAGAGGAAAATGGCTCTTTATTGATGAAAGAATTTAGAGGATTTTATCCTTGTAAAGTATGTAATCCATAATAATATAAAATTTCAATTGTATTATAAAAAAAATATGATTGAAATTTTTTATTTTTTTGTGTAAAAAAAGTGATAAAAAAACCAGAATTTCCATTTGAAATGCAACAAAAAATTTCAAAAAAAGTAAATGAACAGTAGACAGGAGTAAGCAAAA